>JASLKQ010000100.1 GCA_030747505.1 Verrucomicrobiota bacterium
AACGGTACTTTCCGCTACCCGTTTCAAAACGACGCTTCCTTGGAGTAGTAAAGCTACTGGATTTTGTCTTTCGGCAAAACTCCCTGACCAGCGGCATCGCCCCGGGTAGTTCGATCTCCTTGGCACGCCTGTCATAAGGCCACTCGGTACTCAGCAAGGTACTGCCGGTCAGATACCAGACGTCTCCAATCAGTATGTTTTTAACCGTTCGGTTAAAGCCATGCGTGGATTTCACTTCGAGAGTAATCGGCTTGGCCGAGGCCTTCCTAGCAGGAAAGGTCACTGACCACTGCTCCAGATCATTGGGCTCAACCGTTTGCGTCGCCCCATCAAGGGCAACGGTTACCTTGACACCCCGGTTGGCATGGCCCCACACCTGTATTGGATGATTGCGCTGAAGAATGACTCCGTCGCGATAATATTCAGCAACCTGAAGAATCGGATAATTGGGGTCGGTCCACCGTGCATATTTTGCCTTGAGGGCAGCAACCTTTTCCTGGTCGTCTTCCTCGAAGATATACTTGCCCTTAACAACAGCAAAGGGAGTAGCCGGCAGACCGGCCTTGTTGTAGAGGTTGGAATTCTCCGGCACGGCATTGTAGGCATATTGCACACCGATGGGCACGGACACTTTACCTGAAGTCACCACCACGGTATCCCCAACAATCACGGCCTGGGCCGCATGCCATTTCCTGTCTTTGCCACAAAGCCGGAAATGGTTAAGCCTGTCCTCCGGGGTGGACCTTGCGGGTTCGACAAATTTCCCCGGTTCCCGGTGCTCCTTAGCCAAGCCCTTGTTGCCCACCATCAGGCCGCCAAAGAGGCTTTTCTTCTCGAAGGAAACCACCACCTTGGAGCCATCCACTTTATATCCACTGTAAATGGGCCCGGTGTAGGCGACAGTCTTGCCATATTCTTTAGCAAGCGCCCAGCGCGCCATGCGCATACCCGGATGAAGCTTATTATAGTAGTGGATGCCACCGGGGTTCGCCGAGTTGAGGTCCGACTGCACGACCATCCCAACATTCTCCCGGTTGTTGGCAAAGTACATATGCTGAACCTGCCGGATGTCCGCAAAGCCAACATTCTCCGGATCAGGCGATCCATAGCATTGCATTTGCGTAAAATAAAAGGGCATCTTGGGCATACCCCAGGCATCCCGCCATCCCTTGACCAAAGCTTCCATTCGAGCGGCGTAAATCCTCCCATCACCGCTGTTACTGGTTCCCTGACACCAGATGGCGCCTCGAATCCCATAGGGAATGACTGGAGCGATCTTGCCATTGAAAAACTGGGAGGGGCCTCGCCACATACCGGCGATGCCGGGCAGATTGGGCCGGGCCGGCACTTTGCCGCCTGCCTCGGCTGCATGACCCGCCACATCCTGCCACGCTTTCAAATCAGCGTAATACTGATCGAAGGCCTTGCGGCCTTGTTCGGTAAGTGGATCAGCATCATGAATAAGGTCCTTATCCCCCTTAAGTTTCGGATGCGCCTCAATCGCTTCGCGTTGGGTGAAAGCCTCAATGCGCGTATTGCTGTGGGCACTGAGTAAAATACCGATGGGCACATTCAGTTCCTTGTAAAGTTCATGGGCAAAGGAAAGAGACAAGGCCGAGAACCCACTTGCCCCACTGGCTTTTTTCCAGCCTTCCTCAGAAGTGGCCTTCTTCTGTGGATAAAGCGCGGAAACGGTGTTGATGTTAATTTCGCGGATGGGAATATCCTCCTTGGCCGAGGCAATGTCCCGGGCCAATTGATTGCACATACTTTTCCCGGCAACCCAAACCATGTTCGATTGTCCGGAGGAAAACCACACCTCGCCTACCAGCACCCCTTTGATTGAAACCGATTTGCCGCGGTTGTTCTTTACCTCAAGATCCTGTTCTTCCCGTGAAGCCTTCAGGGGATCGAGTTTCACCATCCAGTCACCATTCTTGTCCGCCACAGCCGTCTTGGTTTGCCCGGCGAATTGAACGGTTATTTTATTGCCCGGCACGTCCCATCCCCAAAGGGGCACGGACGATTCCCGCTGTAGAATGGCGTTGTCGGTGAAGGGTGCGGCCAATTCCAGCTGCTGGTCGGCGGCGGTTAAGCCGGAAGCCAGCGATAGTACAAAGAGAACGGAGATAAATTTTTTGCGCATGATTATTCCTGGGTTAAGACTAGGAGTTTTGGTTTCCAGCCGGGTTTGTTGCGGGTGCCAAATCCGCCTGCCTCAATAAATAGATAAAGGTTTCCAGCGAGGGTTTTGGGGGTGATCTTGAGGGCTTGATACCTGTTCAAATCCATCAGCATATCGGCCGACCAAATCCAGGTTGGATCGTTTGTGCTACCGTCCTCATTGAATGAAATTTTTGTAAGAAAAGAATT
Organism: Verrucomicrobiota bacterium; assembly: GCA_030747505.1. GTDB lineage: Bacteria > Verrucomicrobiota > Verrucomicrobiia > Limisphaerales > UBA1100 > UBA1100. The sequence goes on from JASLKQ010000100.1 coordinate 2,374, forward strand.
TCGGGACCGGCCTGATTTTTTGGCGGGATCATATTCGTCGATCGCCGCAACCTCCGTGATCACCTTCCAATTGCCCAAGATTTCCGGGTTGGCAACAAATTGCCCATCCCAACGGAACTTGCGCGCCAAAGCGGATTTCTCACGGTCCTCAGGATCCTGCGCGTCCTGCCACTCCGCAGAAAGCATGGGAACAATGGACGCGGATTTCAGTAGAAGGTCATCGCCCATCGGCGGCAGCTTTTGTTCCTCGATATGCAGGCTGAACTTGCCTTGAGGGACTGCTGATTTCGGCTTCACCTTATACTTGTCATTGAAACGGAGAAAGGTGATGGCAGCGAGGGTTACTTCACCACTTCGAAAGTCATCCAGGAATTCCTTGGTAAGGTAGGCACCCTTGGGCAACCCCCCGGAGCCACGTCCATTGCATCTCTGCGCTTCAATGAGGGGCTTGCCGTTGACGTAGATTAAATGACCGCCACCGGAGCCGACGTGGTTGCCGTCATTAACCCGAAGGCGATAACGATGACCGGGCTTGAGGGGCGGTACTTTGAACGTGCCGCGCAGGAGCAGCACCTCCTTCTCCCAGAATGAATTAATCTTGGTAGCGCCAAAACAACCGGGGCCGGTGCAGCCTGCCCCACATTTGTGCACAGGCACAGCAGGAAGCTTGCCCATGTAGTGCCCAAAAGGGCTCCTGCTGCGTTTCCACAAGGGGGCTGCATTCTCAGGTGCAAACCAGTCCTCCAGGCCTTTGGGTGGAGTTACCTTGCGGTAACGGGTAATGAGTTGGTCGAAGGGAATCTGCTCGGCAGCGATGGGGTCGAAGCTGTGGTAGGACCACTCGGCTTCGCGCAGATCCATAAACATTTTCCAGTCGTAGTTTTTGGCGCCGGCCCGGTCATAGAGCGCAACGAGGCCATCAATAGAATCCCGATTGCCCCCGGGGTAGCCTGACTGGGTCTCGGCCTTTGCAAGTTCGGATAAACGCGCGCGATTCCTCCCCACATACTCGGGAATCAATTCATCGGTGATAATCGGATGAATCGCCTTCTTCAATGCAGACCCAAAACGACTGGAGTCGGCATTCAGGAAGAACTGTTTGTAGGGAAGAATTTCCTTGGGCTTACGCTGACGGGCAACTTCGTAAAGCACATCCAGCCCACCGGGAACCTCAGCCAGCGAAGCCGCAATACCTTCAAGATGAAACTCGAAGGTCGAGGTGGTATCCAATCCGCCCGGGGCGGTCTTGCTTCCGGCATAACCGGTAAAAGTTTCCTTGAGAGTTTCGGTGGCCAGTTTTTGCACTTCCGGGCCGGCCGCCTTGAGCTTGGCGCGAATACCGCCGGTGAGACCTCGGGTGATGGACACGCGCTGGTTGTTGCGCACCAGATCGCCGACAGCCCGCAGCACGCGCTTATAGCAACGCTCGTCTGCCACTACGGGCGTCAAGGCGGTAAGTGCAGCGTTCTTCAGCCAATCCTCCTCATGCTTGAGGTACGGGAGCAATGTGTCGACGAGCGGCAACACTTGTTCCACCGAGCCGCGGCCGATGACCTGCAAGGCAGCGTCCTTGACCCACCAGGATTCGGCAGGATCCTTGAGTGCCTTGAGTGCCAGGTCGAATATTTCCGGATTGATGAGGTTGGGTTTGCCGAGCAGAGCACCAAACATGGCCCGGCGCACGCGTGCGTCCTCATGTTGCAGGAATTCCATCACCAGGTTCATTCGCACCTTGCCGCCGGCCGATTTCCAGCCGATGTAGCCGCTATTGATACCCACCACTTTAAAGGCAGCGATGTTGCGGATGTTATGCTCCTGATGGTGAATGTAACGGCGTATCTCCCCATCTGTGGGTTGCTCAGTACCGTGAAAACGGCGTATGAATGCCAGACTGGAATCCTCGGCCAGAGTCTCGCCCGACAAATCCTGTTTTTCACCGGCCTTGTCGGACACGGCCTCAAAGGAGAGAAAGGCATTATCCGCTTCGGTTCCCCACAGTTGCTTGGGCAATTGGTAGGGCTTGGAAAATTTTGTACGTGGAGCCCCTGCAATGCGCAGGGTTTTGCGCGGGATAGTGTAGGCCAACGGGTAAGCCACGCCCCACTGTTCCTTGTCATAACCTGCTCCACCCAGGATACCGAAGGAACCATCGAAACGGCGTGATAAATCGTAGTGCCATTTGCGGTTGTCCATGAACTCGCGATACTGCTTGGGTTTTTTGTCATGAAGTAAACCCATGGCCGCACTGCGCCAGATTTCCCCGATGCCACCACCGGTGTGTCCGTGCAACATAAAGCTGGTCGTGTAAAAGCTTTGAATCGCGCACACGTCGCGAGCCCTGGCGTAGAGTGACTTCTCACCATCCGGAGTCAGGGCGGCTGCCGCAGCCATGGCGAAGGCGAGTTTCCCATTTTTTCCGTTGTCAACAAAGCCAACCTCCGGTCGATTGTCGCCGTAGGGATTATTGCCCCGACCGGCGTACCGGTAGAAATGCCTAAGGGAACGCAGGAGCAAGCGGTCCGGCACCTCGGCACCGCATTCCTTGGCCAGCATGAGAAAGGTAACAACGTGTGTGCCTGCCGCGTTGAGGTGCCCGTTGCCGTAGGAGGTAAGCGCAGACCCGCGCCCTGCCCAGGCATCGTTATGCTGGGACTTGGCAGCGTTCTCGACGCCTATCTGAATATTCTCCAGAATTTTAGGATCACCCGTGCGAAGATAACACTCGGTCAGCGGGATGCCGCCGTAACCGATGTACCACGGGTAACGGTGCGGCTTCACGTCGCGCGCCCATTGCCGGACCACCTCGAGGTCCTTGTCCTCACCCGTGGAGAGCAGGAACAACATGCCGATGCCCGCGAGCCCTTCATTGCCATCGGGGTTAGAAAGGTAGCTGGCAACCTGCCGTACAATTTTGTCTGACTTTGGGCAGTTTAACGGCCACGTCTTGCTGTAGGCCCCCAGCACTGGCACCTTCACTGTGACCGACTCGGCCTCGCCCTTGATGACAAACTTGAGAAGGCCATCAGTTGCCTCTGCGGCAGCAAGGATCTGGCCTAACTGAATACGCGGATCAATGTCAGCGAGCTTTTGGCCGTTGATCGTTTCAATGATTTGCCCGGCCTTCAATTGGCCCGTAGCGGCAGCGGGCGAGCTTTCCTCGATGTGTGAAATGCGCATCATGAAGGCCGGCTGGAGCAGGTCGATCCCCATGCCAACGGGACCAAAGCGTTTGATGTTCTGCAGCGACTTGGTTTCTCCGGGGCGCGTGGAAAACAGGCCGTTGGGATTTTTATAGAAGGTTTTCTCCGCCGCCCAGATAAATGGTTGGGCCGCAAGGGCAACTAGAATGTAGAGGACGGTGCGATTCATTGTGTTAATCGATAAACTTATTTTTTATGAGGAGCTTTCGGATTCGGCCTCAGGCGGAGGATTACCTGCTCCCCAATCCCGGGCAACCCCTTGGAGTTCACCTGCCAAACAAGCCCATCATTCTGGTGTCCATGAATCCCCGGCAAACAGAGAAGTTCATCGCCGAAAGTTGAGATGGAAATAACATTTCCACTTTGCTCACAGACATACTTTCTGGGGCCTGCCCCATTCTCCACCAGATGGGAGCCGGCAAAAAGAAAACTGGCAGGGAATGTCGCCAGAATTTTTTTCGCGGGAATACCGCTGATCTCATCGGGTTGGGCAGGTGAAATGAATTTTTGAATGGGATACTCCTGCAGCTTGCCTTTCGACTCAGCAAACACAAGCGACACGCAAACCGAATCGCCGGCAGGATCGACGGGAACCCAGCGCGTGCGCGCCCCCTCCTGCGCCCTTCTCATTGCCGGAGTCCCGGGGCTGGCTCCCAGCAGAAGCATGGCCGTGTGGATATGCATGGGGCGGGCGGAAATCGAAAGAATGGACTCGTGCTCCTTGGTTCCTTTGGTGCAGGCAACCAACTCCAGCAAGCCCTTGTGCAGACAAATTGTCGCATTCACATCGACACACCGTTCCTTCAAGTTCAATTTGATACCGGGCAGGCTCAGTTTGCGAAGGGCTTTTGTTGCCTCTGGCGAGAGTTTCAAGGCCGGCTCGCCACTCCAACCGACACATGAGAAAAGAAAAATCCCGAGGACAAAATTAAATCGAATGGCCATGCAAGTTTCTGCCTTAAGGAAAGGGTAGTAGAGCACACGACAATAGCGATTATATTGTAACGCTTGTTTGCGTGTTTTTTATGCCTTTTTGCGACAGTTCCGGATTGCTCTCATCCCGGCAAGGGATCATTAATACAGCGAATGAACCGCCGCAAAGCCAAACGGGTCGCCATCGCGCTTGAGATGGAATGGGGCTACAAACGGCATCTGGAAACCTACGCAGGTTGCCAGCGCTATGCTGATGAAGCCGGGTGGGAGTGCTCCATTACCCCCACCACGGCCCGCCTGCTCAGAATGGAGAACGGGAAACCCACCTTTGATGGGATTCTGGCCCGGGCCACTCCCGCGCTGGCGACCGCGGCCAAACGAATGAAGGTGCCTCTGGTTAATCTGTGGCTCAATTCCCCGGCCCGAAACCTACCCGGTATCTTTGCAGATTTTGAAGCTTCAGGAATCATGGCTGCAGAACATCTTATAGGTCGTGGATTCAAGCGTTTTGGTTACCTGGGTTTTCTGCGTGATAAGGATGCTGGGCTGCAACTCACCGGGTTTCGCAATCGACTTAAAAGAGAGGGCTTACAATGTGCAGCTCACCGGTTTTCACGCGCCAGCGTCACCGAAAAAGCGCGAGGGTGGAAAACTTTCATTGATGACCTTGGAAAATGGGTTGATTCCTGGGAACCGCCCATCGGGGTCTTTGTGGTTAACGACCTCTTTTGCCGTTACCTGAATGATGTGTGCCGGGCAAAAGATCTGCATGTATCCCAGGACGTGGGAATTGTGGGATGCAGTAATGAACCCACCATATGCTCCTCCCCTCCACCTACCCTAACCAGTATTGACGCAGGCTATGAACAAGTCGGGTATCGGGCTGCTTCACTCCTTGACCGAATGATGAAAGGAGCCAAGCCTCCCAAGACACCCGAGCTGGTGCCGCCCATTGAACTGATCCCCCGCCAGTCCACTGACTCCTATGCCGCCGACGACCCAATCGTCTCCGGTGCCCTGCGATATATTGCCGAGAGTGCCCATCAACCCATCAAGGTGGCTGATGTGGCAAATGAAACGGGGATCAACCGGCGCACCTTGGAACGTCGGTTCAGTGAATCGGTTGGGCGCAGTATTGCTGGCGAGATCACCCGGTTACGATTGGCACGCGCCAAGCGGCAATTGGTGGAATCAGCTTCCCCATTAAAAATAGTGGCCCGCGACTGCGGCTTTCGCAATACCGACCACTTCCATAAGGTCTTTGGGCGCACTGAGGGCATTACCCCCACCCAATACCGTAAAGAGCGAAAGTAGGCACCGCTGATTTGCGTATTTTCTCGACGTATCTGCAGCACAGCAGCCATGCACCATCACCGGCCTTTGTCATTGGTCACTTCGCCAGGCCACCCAGAATCTTCCTCCAAGGCCTAAAGCTACTTGGTTGACTCCGAGCTCAAAAAATCCTGCATCGCAAACTCCGATTCCCTGCTGATATAACCGCGACTCTTATATGCTTGATGGCATTTGATGCAGGAATGCTGACCGAGAGGCGTCTTGGGCTTAAGAAGCTTGCCATCATTAAGTCGCAGAAAATTAAATTCCCAATCGCTTACCTTTCCAGTGTTGGTTTTCTTGACCATGACTGTACCGATCTCATCAGGCTTTTCCTGTTTTTTACTCTTGGAGTATTTCTTCTTAATAAACATTGAACCGATGGGATACGCAAACTCCTTGGGGTTTTCGCTGCGGTAATCAATCACCTTCGCATTGGCGAATACGTCGGACCAAGCCATTGTATGGGGGCTATACAATTCAGGGTGATAGAAGCAGAGAGCCATCACTTTGGCATCCATCGGAATCCGATTTTTTGTGATTTTCACCATGCCATTCGTTGAAACTTTGTCCGCTCCTGTATGGAGACTGACACACCCAACCAGAAGCATGGATAAGCAAAGTATTAAGCCAAAACCAGATATCTTCTCACTGGAAAACTTTTTCATTCTATGTTGATGTTGCCCGAAGGAAACAAGGCACGCACTGAAAAGTCAGCGTCCAATTGACCGGAAACCGGCTCGTACTCACCATCCTTGTGTTTCTTTAAAAAGAGCAGATATTCAGGCTGACTAATTTGTCTTAATCCCTGACTTTGCTGATGCAACTTGCCTTTATTCTTCACATTTTGCTTAACCTCAATCTGCAGAGGCTCCTTCAAAAAAGCAACCAAGCCCGGACCGTCATTATAACGCACAACACCCTCTTTATACCTGAAATGATTTAGCCAAATACATAGAGGCGGGTCGCCTTTCAAGACAAAATTCGCTCCGAAAATAGTCCTAACACCTTCGAATCGTCCCTTATCAAACAACTTTTCATTCCACTCTTTTTTCGTAACACCCCATCCTTGGACGTGAGCAATAACCACAAGATCCGACTCCTTAAAAAGACGCTCATAAGACCAATTTTCCACTTTCCGGGCAGAGACTTCAGAAACAATCAGCATGCAAAACAGAGCAAGTGCGATAATGTTTTTCATGGTTTGCATGACGATAGGGAATTTATGATGACCACAAATTTCACTCAACCGGCGAGAGCGTAAATTCCTTGATGGCCAACCCAAGGCTTACCGTCCCGAGGAAAAGAAGCGCCAACCCTCCGTGGATTGCGTTTTTCATCATGTTCAAATTCTTTATTTGAGCAGTTTAACCATGGCCTCACCCATGCCAAGCCCCACGTTCATGTAGGTCTTGGCATTGCCGCCATAGTGGGCATTGGAAGAGGAACCCATGCTGATCGGGTTAGTGTAAACGATGGCGACCTCACCCTTGTGGGCTGCGCCGAAGGCAAACATGCCATCGATGATCATCTTTTCATTACCGGTGGCCTTCTCCTTGTTTGTCTGGCCGAGAGTGGCAACCACCATCTTGGCCTTGGGGGCATTGAATTCCTTGCGGAGAGCCTTGAAGAGTTGCACTAGGTTTTTACCGTACACAGCCGAGTGAGCCGCATTGTAGCGGTCCTTATCGCCCTGCCACCACAAGAAGCCGGCGATTTCATAACCCTTGCCACCGGGATAGTGCTTATCGAGATCCTTGAGCACTGCCTTGGCCCGGGCCACGTCGCCAATGTATTGCAGTCCGGCATGCCAATTGTGCTTGGGAGGCTCAGGCACCTCGCCCTTGGTCCAGCTGGGGTACCGTACCTCGTCTTTAAAAGCCGGAGTAACCAGCGTAATCTTCTTCCCGGTCTTCTTTTCGGTCGTCTCGACTTCGTGACGCGGACTACCCGGAGGGAGCAGATCCCAGCCAAGGCTACGGTTGCCGATCGAGCTCTTGAGAATGAGGACCGGCTCATCCAGTGCGTTACCCAAGTGATGGCCGATACCGGTCTCAATACCGATCTTGCCCCCGGAGACGGTCAGCCAGTCATTACGGCGAACTCCGCCCCGACCGGCCGGACCGCCGCTGCCCTGCGTGTGGACGTTGCGCACGTCTTGGCGGGTGGTCCAGTTACCTGCGTCATCCACCATGAAAGGGTAGAGGTTTTCCTTCTTCACGGCATGCTCAAGCGTGCCTTCCTTATCGCCTTTCACTCGGCCCATCTCCAACGTGTTGGATTGCCCCATGATAATAAATACCTTAACCGGCTTGGACATATCGGCTGGCTTACCGTCCGGATCAGGCAATTCGGCTGAAAGGG
>JASLKQ010000101.1 GCA_030747505.1 Verrucomicrobiota bacterium
GATAAGAGCCAAGCATCTAAGGAAGATTTAGACGGAAAACCCAATTAAAGAAAAGAAAAGTTGGTAGGAGCGCGGGGGCTCGAACCCCGGACCAATGGCTTAAAAGGCCACTGCTCTACCAACTGAGCTACACTCCCAAAACCAACTCCCCATAAGGAAGAGCGGCGGAGTCTACCCGTCAAACTTCTTCAATCAAGATTATTCAGGGCGGTTATTCCCATTTTTCCAGCTTATCAGTGAATAGACTGAGGTGATAGTCTAACCAAAAAAACACCCAAAGGGGTTGCCAGCCTATAGCAGTCCTGTTAGAAAAAGGGCCTGCGGATGCCCCCATCCAAATCCGCAGAATATAACCGTCGCGGTGACGCCCACCACCCAGCCGCGACGGTTTCTCTTTTTACTGGGCTTTTTTTTATCACGATCTTAATGCCATCATGGGATCATAATGATTGCAATAAACGCGGAATTTGAGATGGCCGCACTCATTGCCTCGATCCTTTTTGGCATCAGTGCAGCCATTTGGTTCTGGCTGGAGTTGCACTAAAAAACCGGGGTCCGTTGCAGAACCCCGGCCTGAAATTTCGATCCAAATAATCCCAGAGACTATTTCGTCTCCACAACCCAGATATTGCGGTAACGCACGGGGTTGCCATGGTCCTGTAAATGCAGGAAGCCTGGTTCGGGCCCTTCGGGCAGCGGGCTGGCCGTGGTGCGCTTGGGCAGCTTCACGTTATCATGAATTTTCACACCGTTATGCAGAACGGTCATGCGTGCGTCCTTTACCTTTTTACCGTCCTTGAACTTGGCGGCAGTAAACTCAATATCATAGGTCTGCCAGCAAAGCGGCGGGTAGCACATGTTCAGGTCCGGCGGCTTGATACTGTAGATACCCCCGCACTCATTGTTTCTTCCTTCCAGCCCAAAGGAATCGAGCACCTGCACCTCATAACGCCCCTGCAAATAACAACCACTATTGCCACGGCCCTGGCCTCGTGCCTTGGGCTTGAATGGCAGGAAAAACTCAATGTGCAATTTGTGGCTGCCAAAGCGCTGGATACTGTCGGCCCGGGGAATCAGGAGCTTGTCTTCACTGAGCTTGGCATTCTTGAACTTGTCGACCGAGGTCCCATCAAACAAAACCACCGCCCCTTCGGGAGGTTCGGCTCCCAAAGTCGGGCTTTTACGGACAACTTTTTTTAGCTCCGCAAACTTGTTGCCATCCAGCCAGGCTATCAATTTACCGTCCTTAATTTTTACCGTATATTCGTTGGTATCCGGATCGGTGAAAACCATCTTTTCTCCATCATTTTTGATGGTAAAAGGAAGCTTCTCACCCAGATCCCAACCATCTCCGGGCAATCCACCCATGAACCCTACCCCCTGAAACTTGCCATCTCCAAGGGCAATAATGTTGAGTCCCACCTTTTCTTCTTCCACGTTCGCACCGGAGTACTCACCCTGAATAACAAAGTCTGGGCCCGCTTCCTTGGCGCTTAGAAAAGCACCGCCCTTACCCGCGGAAAAAGAAGAAATTGAGGAAACAACCAGTGTAAGGAATAAGATTTTTTTCATAGATGAAGCTTGGTTCGTGTAACATTATAACTAACCTCCTTGGCAAGTTAAAGCACAATGCGGCGGCATTATCTCATCTTCTGAATGGCAGCCCGCGTCATTTCGATAATTAATTCATTGAATGAATTATTAGGCTCCCAATCCAGTAGCGCCTTGGCCTTGGATGCATCCCCAATCAGATCTATCGGCTCCTTTTTGCGTTTAAAAGAGTCATCACTCACCACATAGTCTTCCCACTTCAACCCGGCGGTTTGAAAGGCAATTTCCACCACCTCCTGCACCGCATGTGTTTGACCAGAGGCAAAGATGTAATCATCAGGCTCATTAGCCTGCAATGAAAGCCACATACCCCGTACAATATCCCGGGCATCACTCCAATCCCTCTTTATGGAGGTGTCACCCAATCTCAATTCTTTATCCCTACCCAATGCAATAGCGGCTGCGCCGTGGCAGATTTTTTGCGTCACAAAGCTGGAGCCGCGTCGTGGAGATTCATGGTTATAGAGAAATCCATTCACCGCAAACAAGCCCCCTTCACGCGCTTTATACACTTTTTCAGTCGCTTCCATTTTGGAGACTCCATACGGGTTAACCGGGTTAAATGGAGTCGTTTCTTTCTGTGGTGATTCTGCTGCATCACCAAAGATCTGGCAGGAAGAGGCAAAAAAGAAACGGGTGCCGGGCACCTCATCTTGAGCACATTGCAAAAGGTTATCCGTGCCTTCTACATTCACTTTCATGGTAGCAGAGCTATCGGCCTCACTCGCTCCCACATGTGATTGAGCTGCGAGATGATAAATCTCATCAGGTTGAGCCTGCTGGATGGCCACCCGCACCTGATCCGGATTTGTAATGTCGCATTCATCGCGACCCCACCCATACACCTCATATCCTTTAGCCTCGAGTAGTTCTCGCAAATACCAACCATCCTGCCCTGTGATACCGGTGATGAATGCGCTCCTCGTCACGCAGAGAAACTCACTTTTCAAGACAACTCATGGCAAGTCCAATTGGTTCACGACTTGCACTAACTTTACTTTGGAGCATACTCACGCCCATGCGCGTCTTTTACCCCAAGGGGTCTGCCATGATCTTAACAGTTTCCCTGGCCCTAGGCTTGGGTTGTGGAAACAATCAAACCCTCCCCTCGCCCCCTACTCCAAAGAACGGCAATACAACCAATACTACGAAAACTGCCACCGTGGATCCAAAAAACCAAACCGCACACAAACACACCAACCGGCTAATCAAGGAAAAATCCCCCTACCTGCTTCAGCACGCACACAACCCGGTGGACTGGTTCCCCTGGGGCAAAGAGGCCTTTGAGAAAGCCAAAAAGGAGGATAAACCCGTATTTCTGTCCATTGGCTACTCCACCTGCCACTGGTGCCATGTGATGGAACGGGAGAGTTTTGAGAATGAAGAAGTCGGGACCTTGCTCAATAAATATTTTGTCTGCGTCAAGCTGGACCGCGAGGAGCGTCCCGATATCGACAAAATTTACATGACATTTGTGCAGGCCACCACGGGCGGAGGAGGATGGCCCATGAGTGTTTTCATTACGCCGGATCAAAAACCGTTTTTCGGAGGCACCTATTTTCGAAAACCCGACTTCATGAACCTTTGTGAACGCGTAAACCAACTTTGGAACGACAAAGAAATGCGCCCCAAGCTGGAGGAGGATGCCAACCGGGTTTCAGATGAGCTAGCCAAAATATCTGCGGGAAAACCTGACCCTGATGCCAAGTTGCATTACGGGATGATTACCAATGCTGTGGAGCAAATCAAAAACACCTATGACCCTAGATTTGGCGGATTTGGTCGTGCCCCTAAATTTCCCCGTCCCGCCGAGCCCATCCTTGTGCTCTGGCAATCGGCACGGAAGAAAAATAAAGATGGCATCGGTATGGTTACCCGCACCTGCGACCAGATGGCTGCTGGTGGCATCTACGACCAGATTGGAGGTGGTTTTGCCCGCTACTCGGTTGATGAGAAATGGCTGGTACCCCATTTTGAGAAGATGCTCTACGATAATGCCCAACTTATTCATCTATATCTGGATGCCTACCTGGTGAGCGGCGATGAAAAGCATGCAGATGTGGTACGCGACATCATTCGTTATCTGAAACGTGATATGACCCACAAGGATGGTGGCTGGTATTCAGCCGAAGACGCTGACAGTGAAGGACAGGAAGGAAAGTTTTACTGCTGGACCAAAAAAGAACTGGAACAGTTACTTACAGAAGACGAAGCGAAGATCGTTATCCGTCATTACGGCATCACTGAAGAAGGCAACTTCGAAGACCACAGTCACCCGGAACCCCTCAAGAACCTAAATGTCTTAAGTATAGTCGACCCCAAACTCTCGGAAAAAGATCATTCCCTGCTGGCATCAGCCAAAAAGAAGATGGAAGAAGTCCGCTCCAAGCGGATCCGACCGCACCTGGATGATAAAATTCTTTCGAGCTGGAACGGCCTGATGCTCGGAGCAATCGCTCGTACATACGCCATTTTGGGTGACGCGCAATACCTCGCTCTTGCTGAAGAAAACCATGACTTTATCCTCAAGGAGTTTTGGGATGCAAAAACAAAGACCATGTACCACCGCTGGCGAGATGGAGCGCGTGATAGTGTGCAACTATTGGATGCTTACGCCTTTCAACTTGATGGCACGCTCCATCTCTATGAGGCAACCTTGAAGGCTAAATATCTCGAGCAGGCTCTAAATTTGGCAAACCGGATGATCGAGTTATTTTATGACGATGAAAATGGGGGTTTCTGGCAAGGGACCGGGAATACCGGACTCATTATGCGAGTGAAGGAAGATTATGACGGAGCTATACCTTCAGCCAACTCCGTTGCAGCCCTTGCCCTACTCAAATTACATAAGATCACTGAAAAATCACAATATCGGAAGTGTGCCGAGTCGATTCTACTACTTTTCACAAATCGGATGGAAAAGGCCGGATCGGCTGTTCCCTATCTGCTCCAATCTCTGGATTTCTATCTGCACGAACCCTACCGGGTAGTGGTTGCTGGAAACCCCGAGGACGAATCATTCCAGAAAGCACTGCACGCCGTGCACAAACAATACCAGCCAAATCGTGTGTTGATTGGAAATCATGGACCAGTAGAGGAGTTTGCCAAAAAACAGACACCTGAGGAAAACGGCTCACCCTTGGTTTACGTTTGCTCAGGCAGTGCCTGTCAAATACCCACAATCGATCCGAAACAATTCCAATCCTATCTAAAAGCACCCCCTCCACAATCGCAGAATACGACAAAAGAAGACTAGTCTTTAGTCTGATTCAGTTTGTTTGCAGCCTTTTTTTGTGATACATTTTGGAAGGAGGAAAATATAATGGACAAGAAACTGCAGACCACAATCACAATCGTTGTTGCAATACTACTCGTAGGAGGAGGTGTTTTTTTTGGAATAAGTCAGGCCAAAAAAGGAGCCAAATGTCCTTTTTGCGGGAAATACTATCCTCACGCAAACATCATGGGACATAAGCTGCGTTGTCCGCAAAACGACACGGATCTTACTCCCCGAAGCGGCAAGGAAGCCAAGTAAGCAGACAGGCTCAGATGTAATACATCTCCTTGTTATCTCTGGCTGCCTCAAGCAATGCCGCAAAGGTAATTTCATCCGCCTCCCGGTTGATTGAGTCACGAAGATCAGCCCATGCTTCCCGCAAAACCTCAGGACACTGCTCATCATTCAGCGCTGGACTGTCCAAAATCTGCCCATCAACCGCACGCCACACATCCCCCAAAGTAATTTTCTCAGGCGCGCGTGCCAAGCGGTAACCCCCTTCTTTGCCACGGACACTGGTTACTAGTTCTGCACTCTTTAAATCAATTAATATCTGCACTAAAAAATTAGCTGAAGTCCCTGACACCAGAGCCAAATCCTCCACTTTGCAAGCCGGGCCATCAATGGGATAGGATGCCAGACCCAAAATAGCCCGAGTTGCATAATCAGTCTTTACCGAAAGCTTCACGCGTTGAAAAGTATCCACACTTCACCAAAAATCCAATGGAATTCTTGGCCCGTGACACATAGGTGCGTATAAACACCGGACTTAACGAAGGACTAAAATCCCACTGGAAGCCCATCAGATGAATCGAAATGATATCCGCAATACTCTGGATGAGGAATCAGTTCGTCTATCGAAGGCACTAGGGCAAAATCTTCTTCACGATCAAAATGTACTGCGACGCATCGCCAAGGCGGCAGATTTGCAAGAAGACGACCAGGTCCTTGAGATCGGGCCAGGACTGGGTGCATTAACCGAACATCTCCTGGAGGCAGTCAATGAATTGACCGCCATCGAGAAGGATCAGCGTTTACATAAACACCTTAGCAAACGGTTTGCCGATCAGGAAAAGTTACGCCTGATACACCATGATGCACTAAAGTATTTTGAAAACCTTGAAGTCGACTGGACCAACTGGAAACTGGTTTCAAACCTTCCCTACAGCGTGGCTTCACCGTTACTGGTAGATCTGGCTGCCATGCCAAAAGGCCCCCGACGACTGGTCGTCACTGTACAGTGGGAAGTCGGTCAGCGATTGAATGCCCAGCCTTCCACCCGTGACTACAGCAAACTCACCCTATTGGTTGGTTGCCGATATCAGGTAAAGGACATATTCAAGATATCACCCCACTGTTTTTTCCCCGAACCACGTGTGGATTCAGCATGCATTACTCTTGATCAACGCACCAAGCCCCTATTTGCAGAAGATCTCCACAAGCCCTTTACTTCGGTCGTGAAGCGAGCGTTCAGTCAACGTCGAAAAATGATGCGGAAAAACCTAAAAGGAGGGTGGCCAGAGGAAAAGCTCGACGCAGCAATGGCTGCGGTAAATCTTGATTCAAAGATTCGTGCCGAGAAAGTATCCATGGACCAATTTGTGATGCTAACCAAAGAGTTACATGATGGATGAGGACATTTTTGACGTTGTCAACGAACACGATGAAGTGGTTGACCAACTGGCTCGGAGTCTGGTGCATACCCAAGGACTGCGACACCGGGCCGTGCATGTACTCGTATTCAATAACAAAGGACATACATTCCTCCAGTTGAGATCAAAAACAAAAGACAATGACCCCGGCCTTTGGGACAACTCCTGCAGTGGACATGTGGATGCCGGGGAAAGTTATGCCGTAGCCGCTGAACGCGAATTGATGGAGGAAATTGGATTATTGGTGGAAAAACCACTCGAGGAACTTTTCAGGCTAGAAGCCTGCCCAGAAACCGGGATGGAATTTATTACCGTCTTCATGACTGAGTCTGAAGGCCCGTTTGAACTGTGCACTGAAGAAATTGATGAAGGCCGGTGGGCCTCCCCCACTGAAATCAGAGAATCTCTTGATTCTGAACCAGAAAAATATTCCCCCACTTTCCGGATGATATGGAGAAGGCTGGAGGGCTTTTAAACAATTAACCTGATTTCGGGCCCTTTGGGCTCTTTTTCGAGGTAATTTTTCCAGCCATTGATGGGTATTGATTCACTCAATACCAACTCTTCACTTATCAATTAACGCCTTTGTCACATTCTGGAGTAATTTACCCATGAAAAGAGAAACGCTATGCATCTATTGCTCGCCATCAATGCCGCTGCAGGCACCGGCAACACGCCCACATTGGGACGAAATCTTGCAGAGATTCTCCGGAACCGACTCGGTCGTGAACACCATGTCAAACTCGCTCGAAACGCCGGACACGATGCGATTCGTGACACAGCCAGGGCATTTGCACAACGACATCGAAGTGATGCAGTCATTATTGCAGGTGGTGGCGGAGGCACCTTGCGGGCGGTAATTGAGGGTGTGGGCATAGGGAATCCCAATCAAAACTTGCGCCTTGGCGCCTTGCGGATGGGTTCGGGCAATGTCATCGCGCGCCAGCTGGGTATCGCTAAGGATCCGATCGCAGGTGTGGAGGAACTCGCCGCGCAGTTGCTCCGAAATGCCATTGCCGATTGTTGTGTCATCGGCTGCGATTTGAACACCAAGGCAAAGTCGACGGCCACCGTGTACGGGGCCACGCTGGGCGGCTTCGGACTGTTTGGCCGGGTACCCAAGGCTCTTGAGGATTACCATACACGACACCCGTGGCTGCACCAGTTTACGGCCCGAAGCGTGGGCATCGAGCGGTTGACGAATATGGAGTACGGCCTCTGCCTCGCCGGCCTGTGCAGCCGTGCGGCCCGACGCCCAGAAGAACTACCCGAGATTGAGGTACAACAAGGGAGGGGTACTGAAACGATTCGCCTCCTGGCCGGGGCACTGATGAATTTCCCCTTGGGCGCACTACCTTTCAAGCCCGGACTAAACTTGGAAGATCCAGCCCTTTCATTGCACCTGATTCCTTACCGAAACCGACTGCAGGCACTTAGCCTTGTTCCGCGCGCGCGCGCTTTGGCGAATGAAGCCAAAATCTTTCGCATCACCCGCGAGAGACCCGTCACAATGCGCGTGGTCAGTGGCAAACGCATGCCGTTTTTTATCGACGAAGATCCGCTGGAGGCCTCCCAAATAACCCTGCGAATGGCCGGTTCCCTTCCCTTTATTCCCGGAAAAAATTTTAAACCCCGATTCAACTGAAAGATCGAAGAACATGAATGATCGTGAAAACCAAACCCTGCACGTAAGTGTCATCGGCATTGATGGCAGCGGTAAATCCACTTTTGCCGCCTCACTGCCGATGTTACTGGCTGCGGAATACGAAATGCAGGCGGGCGGCGCAGGCGAAACCTATGTGGTCAATTGCCCTGAGGAAGATCACCTGACCAACGGCTTCGCTCCAGAAGGCATTCCTTTCATGGCCAGAATTTCCACCCATCTCAAGCGTTGGGCCAAGCGTTTCACCAATCATCGCCGGATTTATCCGTTTCTGAAAGTGCCGCAAATGATGGCGCAGGATGCCGCCGCACGGCGCATGGCTTCCAAGTGGTCGCTCGACTGCGTGGTAAGTGATGGCAATACACTTCTCTCTACCATGGGTCGCGCAGCTAATTATCTGTATCCCGCCAGCGAAGGGGAGCAATCTTTTGCGCCCACACCCAAAGATTTGGCTGCTGTACTTAACTACGTGTTGGATGGCAAACCCGTGCCAGAGAAAACCGCTACGCGCATGCCCAATCTGCGACCCGGTCGCTGGCTACATCGTGCTACAAGCGCGGTGGGCCTGCATAGTGTTTGGATGCCGGACGTGGTGATCCTGCTTAAACTTGATCCTAAGGTTGCACTGGAGCGTATCCACGATCGTGGCCAGAAAATCGATCGTCATGAAAACGCTGATGACCTCGCACAGACACACGGCCGTTATCAGATTGCGCTGGAGACGATGCGTCGTGTTAAAGGTAACCATTCGGTCATCACTATCGATGTAAATGGCAAAAGCCCCGGCGAAGCCCTACAGGACGCCTTGGCCGCACTGCGGCCGCATATCCTGAAACAAAAAGCACTAAAACAGGATTCAAAGCCACTCGGCACTACCGAAACCGAATTGGCTGGTGGTGGCATTTGGAAGAAAGTGTTCAATCCACGATATGTGTTTAGCTACTTCATCCCACGTTTCTTTGGCGGTGCCTGGCGCGAACCGTTCTTTCCCTTCTCCAAACCTGGCAAACGCTTCCTGAAGGAGGGTTATTCCGGTGGAGTTATGAAGGAGATCTATGATCATGATCCGGATAAGGCCGGTCTGGGAGCTGCCATCTTCCAAGGCTATCCGCTACACCGCGCAGTGTACGACCGGCTAAAGTTACTTACCGCCAATATTGAGCTCGAACTGGAAAAACGATTACGTTCGCAAGATGAGGTTGCTGTGTTCACCGCCCCGAGTGGCTTTGCCTACGATATTTTCCGCCCGCTGGAAAATATCGCCCACCGAGCACCCGCGCTCATGAAAAAGGTAAAACTCATTGCCGCCGATCTCGACCCGCACGGCGTGCTCGGTCCCGAGCTGAAAGCGCGTGCCGCGAAGGTGGGCATTGAATTAGAGTTCCGGCAGGGCGACCTTACTGAGGCTGGCTTTCGTGATGGTTGCGCCGCTGATGGGCCCTTTGACATGGCACTGTTCGTGGGTCTATCCAGTTGGTTCCCCAAACCCGCCACCCTCAGCCACCTGCGTTGGCTAAAGGATAATCTTAAACCCGAAGGAAGGCTGGTCACTGATTGTTTCACGCCAGCTGGCTACTCTCTCTCCGGTCGTTACGTCGGGTACAAAGCCCACTACTATTCACTGCAACGCTACCGCACCCTACTCGACACCGCCGGCTTTGACGGCCTTAAAGCCAAAGCCGAACCCGGCCGCGACGCCATCAACCACGTCGTCTTGGCCAGTCCGAGGCCGGCTCACTGTCAATCAAACAACCCAGCCCTTGGTGTCGAGGCGAACAACTTGACCGATAGTGTCCCGCTGAAGACAGAAATCCACGTCAGCCGCCAATTCGGGCACCGCCAAGAGGCGACGAGCGTTGAGGGCGTGTTGAATGGATGCGTTTAAGGAAGCTCCGTGCGCAAGCCATAAAGCGCGGGCGATTTGCGCCGAAT
>JASLKQ010000102.1 GCA_030747505.1 Verrucomicrobiota bacterium
GGCCCAAGGGCGGGCTTAACAAGGGACGTGATGTGAACATGATCACTTCCTACGTCGATGTGGTTCCAACCCTGATTGACTACTGTGATGTGCCTGCACCCAAGAAGGTGAAATTTGATGGGGTCAATATTCGCCCCCTCATTGAAGGCAAGGCAAAGAACTGGCCCGACCGTATTCTGGTGACCGACAGCCAGCGCGTGCGCGACCCCATCAAGTGGCGCAAGAGTTCGGTGATGACCGATCAGTGGCGTTTGGTGAATGGCAAGGAATTGTATGACATCAAGGCTGACCCGGGCCAAAAGAAGGACGTGGCCAGTGCCCACCCCGGTGCAGTGGCACGTCTTACCAAGTTTTATGATGCGTGGTGGGAGGAAATTGTGCCTACCTTTGGCAAGCCGACTGCCATTTATCTGGGAGCTGATGCGCCCTTGGCCAACCCGGTGACCCTGACCTGCCACGACTGGATTGCTGATGGCAGCACTCCATGGAATCAGCGCCATATCCGTAATGCTGAAAAGAAACCCAGCAACACCGGTTTTTGGGCGGTGGACGTGAAACGTGCGGGCACTTACACGGTTGAACTGCGCCGGTGGCCCAAGGAATCGGGCGCGGCTATTACTGCCCAATTAGAGGCAGGCGCGGACGTGCCGGGTGTAACACCCTTCCGGGCGCATCCGGGTAGACCTTTTGGTGCAGTCAAGGCTCACCTGAAACTGGGCGGAAAAGAACTTACCCTGCCGGTGAAGGCAGGAGCCAAAGGCGCCACCTTTAAGCTGAAACTCAAACCCGGCCGCGATGAATTGTGGGCGAAGTTTACTGATGCAGCCGGTGTACCCATGGGTGCTTTCTATGCGTATGTCACTAAACTAAAGTGAGCGTGTGACCAAGAAGCACCGTGACGCTGGATTCAGCGTTGCGATGCATAAAGAAATTTGTTTATAACGGCAAAGAGGAAATGCCCAAACGACAGAAAACCCTTTAACCAAAACTAAAAAAATTTGCTCTACTAAATTCTCTCACAATAGTTATCATTCGTAAACTCAGCACAAAATTTCAATGCAGGTTACTATTAATCGAGATGGCCAGCAGATGGGGCCTTATACCGTTGAACAGATCAACGAGTATCTGACAAAAGGCTCTCTTCTTCCAACGGATTACGGCTGGCACGAAGGGCTTCCAGATTGGGTTCCTCTCACAAAAATATCAGGTGTCGGATCGGCAGCTAGTCCTCCTCCATTTAAACCCAAACCACTGGAGTCGGCTAATGTTCCCAGCACGCAGTCATCAACCGTAGACACGGCTAAAGAGATGCTGATACATGAAGATCAGGCTAATTTGAAGATAGGCATGGGGCGCGGAGGCCATTTACGCCTAACAACCAGTAAACTCATATTCACACCTCACTCATTAAACACCACAACAGATGTAACAGAGATACAATTGTCAGATATCTCACATTTTGAAAAAGAATGGACCAAACTTCTTGGTATAATTCCGATGGTGCCAAATATCTTAGCTATTTACACGCATGGAGGAGAGAAGTTTAGATTTCAGGTTTTAAAACGGGATCTGTGGATAACACTGCTCGAAAAAAAAGAAAATTGTGTTCATTGTGGTTCGCTTTTGGCTAGAGCTGGAGCACTGGTTTGTCCTGCGTGCGGACGTGATCAATGTGATACGACATCGGTTCTTTAATGAAATCGTAGTTTTAGCTTTGCTCTCATTGACTGCGTCTTGGGAGCTGAGACGCAATTACCCACGTAATCAATGAAATCAACAACCGAGCGGTGCAACTTGGTCACAGCATATGCTACCAAGCTAAAGTAGGAGAGACGGTAAAACGCGCCCATGCGGTTAGCACGCCGGATAGTAAAATGCATAGAGATAATTAAATGAGACTCCTGCTTACAGTTTTGTTTTGTTTATGTGTGTCTTTGATGGGCGACGAGAAGAAGCCTTTAACCAAGGAGGAATCGACGAGGAATCCTTTCCCTGAAGCGACACCTGAGAGTCAGGGGATTCCTAGTGGGGTGATCGACCGATTAGGTGAGCTTGTAAGTGGATTTGTTGAGGCAGAAGAAATTGTCGGGGCTGAGCTGTTGGTCATTAAAAATAGGCGTACAATCATGCACGATGTATTCGGCCACGACGATCGTCGTGGTGATAAGGCGATGGTAAAGAATACAATTTTCAGTATCCGGTCGATGACAAAGCCGATGACCGGAGTCGTGGCACAGATGTTGATTGACGATGGCACCCTAAAGCTTACGGATCCGGTTGCGAAGTATCTTGATTCTTTCGATAACAAACGGTCACGGGGCGTGACCATCGAACACCTTTTGACACATCGTAGCGGTTTTCCGATGAAGTCGGCTGGCACCCTATGGTCGAACTACTCCAGTTACACCAATATCCAGCAGGTTGCGAACTACTGGGGTGATTACGGTCCTCGGCTTTTCACGCCGGGAGAAAGATACCACTATGCTGATGCTAACGTTGATACGCTTGGTGCAGTTATAGAGCTTGCCAAAGGTAAGCCAACCGAGGTCCTTATGGAAAACCGGCTATTCAAGAATCTTGGTATGCACGACACGATCGCGTTGTTACGACAAGGGGATCCGCGCGTCGATCGCTTGGCGGCCAAGCATGCCGGTGGCCGAGGTCGTTGGAATCAATATTGGCAATGGAGAGGGAAACCGTACTTCTCATTTCCGATGTTTGCACAAGGTTTCTACTCAACGCCTATCGATTACGCACGTTTTCTGTGCATGGTGATGGACGACGGTGTCGTAAACGGAAAACGACTATTATCTAAAGATGCGATTGCACGGATGCTCACACCGGCGTCAAAGACAACGATGCCAACCGGGTTTGCCGGTCTTGAATCATCGTATGGTCAGCTGATGCATCTCTATAACAAAGGCGGCAAGGTTATCGCCTTCGGCCACAGCGGATCGGACGGTACTTACGCATGGGCTTGGCCTTCTCAAGATCTGATGGTCTTGTGCTTCACGCAGTCGCGAGGCAACATCACGATGAATCGTATGGAGTCGGTGATTGATAGCCTCCTTGCTCGCCCTGTGCTGAATCAATTAAGGAGACAACATGATTAAGATAAACTTAATTACATTTTTGGAAACCCACAAAAGAGCAAAAAATTATTCGCAGAATGGTTAACTTGCGCGAGGAAGGTTTTACTCTGCAAGCCATATGCGATGCGCTGGAATGCGAGAAGGTTAAGACACGCGAAGGCGCCAAAATACCCTTGAAAACAAGCAACTTTAACCAATCGTTGGGCGGCACATGTGCAATCTCGCACGGCACTAAACTTGAGTAATCCGTTATATCAAGTTGCACCTAGTGGTTTGCGCACATAACCTTTTAACTCGGAACTAGAATATGAAGCATTTGTTTTTGGTAATGATAATGTCTCTCCCTCTAATGAGGGCTGATGAGAAAAAACCCTCACCGCCAGCAAAAGCTAAGCTGACTCCCAAGCAGGTAGCAGATCTTTTTGTCGATGATATTGGTACGTGGAAGGTTAAAGGCAAATCCCACTTAATAGGAGTTGATCCAAATACTGGCCTGCCCCGCAAGCCAGTCGAGGAGAGCGGTATTTGGATCATTCGGTGGAAAGTTAAAGGTAAGTCAACGGAGGCTCTTTTCACCGCAAAAATTAATAACAAGGAAGTTCCCTTCGTCGGGCTAAAAGAATATGACGCCAAGCAAGGGATATTTATCTGGCGTCTCAAAGGAGAAGGTTTCCCGGAGGGAGTCTCACGAGAGATTTATGATGTTAAAACAAGGACGTTTCATGGGAAGTCAAGCCATGCGGACGGAGCCAAAGAGGAAAGCACGTTTCAAATAATTAATAAAAATAAAAGGCTCTTTGAGACTCAAGTGAAGAAGGATGGCAAAGTGATATTTACGCGCAAAGCCACGTTTACCAGATTTTCTCAAGACCAGCTCGATGATGGTAATTAGCTCTCGCTACTTACCATGTTTAATCGATATAACTAAAGTGCAGTAAGGGTCTACATAGAATGCGCCTTCAAGGTTGGAATATATGAAAAAAATCGACATCAAATCCCTTATCATTGGCGCACTATTAGCCTCTGCTATCTTTCTAGGGGTGATTTTCGTCTCGCGCGTGATGGCGGCGTATTGATGACGTGTAACCGGACAGCCTAAAACGCCTATGAAAACACGAATTTCAAACCCCTTGGAGGCGCGTTCTGCGTAGTGCAAACGGCACTAAACTGGAGTGAGCGGGTGTCATGAATCATTGATTCAATCGATGGCTTCCTATTACTTATCGATTAACGGTGTTGATGCGCATCGGGGTATTCTTTATGCATCATGAACTGGACAACCAAACAAATTCTCGGCCCAATCTTAGTTTGCACACTTGTTTTCACATCCGGCTGCACATCAATCTTCTTGCGGGACGTAACAAAGGCGAATGGGGGACGAATGGATATCACTTACCCATCTGTACGTTATGCGGGTGATTCGTTGAAACACCCAAGCAAGCTCACGCCACTGATCCTGATTGATCTCCCCTTATCAGCTGCGTTGGACACGGTGATGCTGCCCTTTGATGCCGCAGGTTCCAGAAAGTCGAAAAAACCAGAACCCGAAGTTGATTCAAAGGAATGAAGCTCCCACTTGTATTGATTTTTTGTTCGTGTGCCTCCTTGATGGGGACCGATAAGGATAAGCCTATAGCGAAGAGTATGTCGGCGCTCAAGGCATTGGCAGAAAAGGGGGATGCCAAGGCGCAATTCACCTTGGGTGGATTGTATTACAAGGGTCAAGGAGTGGGGAAGGATTTCAGGGAAGCACTGAAGTGGTACCATAAATCAGCAGCCCAGGGATATGCCAGGGCGCAATTCAACCTTGGGGTGCTGTATTTTAAAGGTGAAGTAGGGCAGCAGGATTTCAAGGAAGCAATGAAGTGGTTCCGGGAAGCGGCAAGGCAAGGGCATTCTGTTGCGCAAAACAATCTCGGTTCAATGTACGCCAAAGGCCAAGGAGTGGAGCAGAATTTCAAGGAAGCACTGAAGTGGTACCGAAAAGCGGCAATGCAGGGGCATCCTAATGCGCAAGCCAATTTCGGATCGCTATATGCCAATGGCCAGGGGGTGGAGCAGGATTTCAAGGAAGCAATGAAGTGGTGGCGGAAAGCGGCCGATCAGGGAAATGCAGGGGCACAGTACCACCTTGGGGTGGTGCATGCCAAGGGACAAGGGGTGGAGAAGGATATTAAAAAAGCGATGAAATGGTCCCACGCCGCTGCCGTTCAAGGGAATGCTGAAGCGCAGTACCTCGTTGGGGCTCTCAATGAGACTGGGGGTGACCGCTCTGGTGATACGAGAGATTATATAACGGCTTATGCTTGGTATGATTTAGCTTCTGAGAATGGGAATCATAATGCAAAAATTCGTATGGTTTTCCTGTCTGGTAAGATGACCCTCGATCAAATCAACAAAGCCGAATCCTTGGCCAAGGAGATGATTAAAAAGAATCCGATACTGGTGAAGAAAAAGGATTAACCATCCTTTTGGTAGCATCTTTATAACAATCAATATGAGAATATCTCTTGTGTTGGTAGTCTTGGGTATTGTTCTTCTTGTTATACCGACAGGGAAAACAATGGATCACTATGACGGGCTGGGTTTCGTTTTTGATGTGGCTTCCTGGTCCAATTTAATTCCAAACAGCGCACAGTACATTGCGTGACTGGTGCGTGCTCAAGCAAAGTTCGGTAGGCGGGTGTCATGTTTCTCTTCGCTCTTGCCTTGAGTAAGGGTTTGCTCAATATCAATCCATGAGCCTGTTTTGTGCGTTATTAAGTCCCAGTCTGGCTGGCCTAAGGGTTCATGGGAGTAGAAAGAGCAATAAATTAAAAGGAACAGGAAATGAAAAAATACAAATCCAAATTAAACATTCAAATTAGTGATTATATGGGGACGATAATCCTTTGGTGCCTGACGATAGTGGTGACGTTGGGTTTTTGCAGCCATCCCATTCCAGATCTGGTTTGCTAAGGTGCTTTTGAATAATTGGGAAGTAGAAGTACACGAAGGATCATAACAGCCAAAAGGGGCTAACAATAACCTCGAGCAACGGGTGTTCCCGGCTTTTTAGGGAGACTCGAAGAGCGTGGCAACTTTGTCCAGATCCACGTTGCCGCCAGTAAGGATAATTCCAACCCGTTGGCCCGAAAATATTGACGGGTACGCGATCAGTGCGGCCACCGCAACGGCGGCACTGGGCTCGATGACAATTTTAAGCCGGTGCCATACCAGCTGCATGGCGGTAATGATTTCTGTTTCACTGACTGTCAGGACGTCCTCGACGTGTTTGCTGATAACCTCGAAAGTAAGTGTGCCGAGCGAGGTTTGGAGGCCGTCGGCGATGGTGTTCGGGTTGGCGGGGATAATGCGGCCGGCATCAAGTGATTTCTTGGCGTCATCGGCCTGCTCCGGTTCGGCTCCCCATACACGAATCCCCGGCTGCGATTCGCTGGCGCAAATGGCCGCACCGCTAAGCAGGCCTCCGCCGCCCACCGGGGCGATGAGGTGATCAAGCGAGTCTGTATCCTCAAACAACTCCAACGACGCGGTGCCCTGGCCGGAAATGATGTCAAAATGATTGTAGGGGGGAATAACCGTGCAGCCGGCTGCGGCGACCACCTCATCCAGCTTCGTTTCCCGTGCCTGAAGGTTGGGTTCGCAATGGATCAATTCCGCTCCATGCAGCAAAATGTTTTCCTGTTTGATGGTGGCCGCATTCTCGGGCACGACAATCTTGGCAGTTATGCCTTCGGCCTTGGCGGCGGCGGCAAGAGCCGCGCCGTGGTTGCCGGAGGAATGAGTGGCTACCCCCTTGGCAGCATCGGCAGTCGACAGGTTCTTAACCGCATTGGTTGCGCCGCGAAATTTGAACGAACCGGTGCGCTGGAAGTTTTCGCACTTAAAATAGGCTCGGGCGCCTGTCTCTTCATCGAGGCTGGCACAGGTCATTATCGGGGTGCGGTGGATGGCACTGCGAATGCGCTCAGCTGCCTCGGCTATATTTGCTAAGGCGGGCACGGTGCTCATACACATACTTGCTAATGGACCAGACGAGGCCGAACAAGGAAAACTCATGCGCACGTGACTGTGTCCTGGCCGGTCATATGTTCCCGGCAATGACTCTTCGGGTGAAGACGATTAAAGAAGAATCATAATAACAGTTTTGTTTTGAATGAAAATGCTGGCGAGGTGAGGCAAAAGGAAAGCACCCACCAAGCCCGCCAAGAAGCTCTGGCCGGTGGCACAGGATGCCCGCAGGAGAATAATAGCGAAGGCGGTGTTGATGTCTTGACGTGGGCCGTGGTCGGGTGTCTGATTATTCCCTATGGATTGGGTAGACCCCCAAGGTGCTTTTTCGAGGCGTACGGCTATTCGGGCCGGGGCCTTGGGCCTCATGGGTTTGAGCATGAGTGATGTGGCTCGTTTGCGGGCCAAGTCTCCCTCAGGTCGTGCCAAGTCAGTCATTTACGTCTTCCTTTCGGGCGGCTTGGCCCAGCATGAAAGCTTCGACATGAAACCGGATGCGCCCAAGGAAATCCGGGGTATATTTAATCCGATACGGACCAAGACTCCCGGTATTCATATCTGCGAACATATGCCACTGCTCGCCCGCCGGTCGAACAAGTGGGCGTTGATCCGTTCCTTAACCCATCCCCATAACGAACATTCGCAGGGCCACCATGTGATGTTGACCGGGATGTCCGCCCAACCCGCCGGGTTCAGTCCCAGCAAGCCCCAGGATACCGATGATCCCAGCATTGCGGCTGTAGCAAACTCTTTACTTAAGCCTCGTGGGCACGCGCCAACTCCGGTGATGGTTATGCCCGATAAGATTGTGCATCGCACCGGTCGCACGATTCCCGGCCAGTTTGCCGGTCGGATGGGCGCCGCCCGTGATCCATGGTTTCTGGAGTCATCCCCCTATCATCCGCTCCATTACGGGGCATATCCCAAGTATCTATTTCATCATGCAACCGGCGCCATGATGGATGAAAAACTTTCCTTTCGGGCCCCACAACTGGCACTGCCACATGGATTGAATTTGCGCCGGTTAAAGGATCGGATAGACTTGCGTCAGGGGTTGGAGTCACAGACACGGGTCCTGGAGTCGGCTGCCAATCAGGAAGATTTTGACAAGTATCGACAGGCAGCGCTTTCACTTTTGGCTAATGGTAAGGCCCATGATGCTTTTGACCTTTCCAAGGCGGACCCCAAACAGCTCGAGCGTTATGGTGACAACAGCTTCGGCTGGTCGCTCCTGATGGCACGTAACTTGGTTGAGCTGGGAGTCAATCTGGTGCAGGTCAATCTTGGCAACAATGAGACCTGGGATACACACGGCAATGCCTGGCCTCACCTAAAGGATTATCTGCTGCCCCCGATGGATCTGGCGATGAGTGCCTTGCTTGATGATCTGGATGAAAGTGGGTTGCTCGATGAAACCCTGATCGTGATGGCTGGTGAATTCGGGCGTACCCCAAAAATTTCCCTTTTGGAAAAGCATTACAAGGGTCCAGGTCGCGACCATTGGGGTGCGGTTCAGTCCGTTCTCTGTGCCGGTGGCGGGGTTAAAGGGGGTAATGTCATTGGAGCATCCGACAAGATCGGCGAATATCCTTCTCACGATCCTCAAAAGCCGGAAAACCTAGCGGCCACGATTTACGAGGCCTTGGGTATTCCCATTGATGCAACCTATGATGATGTAACCGGCCGACCTTACCCGGTTTATAACGCCCATCCCATTAAAGGATTGGTCTAAGTCCTCAGGGTAATTAATTTGTCACCTAAGAGTGTTTGGCAATGCCCGTTGAGGTGTGTTAGAATTCCGTCTTACTTAATTTTATGAAAACAAAACTGATCCTGTGTTTCGCGTTGTTCGTCGCTATTTTTATCGGTGTAAGTTGCGGTGAAGCCTCTGCCCAGTCCAAAAAAGATGGGCATAATAAGTTGGCAGACAAGGGGCGCCACCGCGACAAGGATCCCCACGATGGGCATCGCCATGACAAGGATCATGATCCGAAAAAAGAGTATGATTCGTTGGAAAAAGAGATCTGGGCTGCTGTTAAGGAAGGTAAACTCTCCAAGAGGGACGCTATGGAAAAGCTCAGTGCTTTAAATGAAGACATGTTTGGCGACCACGATAGGGACCATCACCACGACAAGAAGGACTGGGATGAAAAAGAAAAGCACGAGCACGAGCACGAAGGGCATGACATGGGGAAGATCATGGTTGCCGTGGAAGTTTTGATGCACGCAGTGAAAACAGACCGTATGGAGGAGCATCATGCCAAGGATATGCTCTGGGAAATATTTGCCGGTGAAGAGGATCACCATAGGGAGGAACATCACCGCCACCATGGTGAAGATCACGAGCGGGAAGGACATCATCATGAAGAAGATCATCATCATGAAGAAGATCATCATCATGAGGGAGAGCATGATCGGGAAGGGCGTCACCACAGGGAAGGAGGAGAGGAAGCTCTTTATGAGGCGGTTGCTCGTGGGCTCCAGGCAGCTGTGGAACTGGGCAAGATGTCCAAGGAGGAAGCCAAAGAGGTTTGGCGCGATATGACAGAGGGCGATGACGAAGAAGAATAATTTTTGCCTGATATTTTATTTGAACAAACCGCCCGCTTTGGGCGGTTTTTCTTTTGCCTCCAGCGATCTATTGCATAGTCTTTATTTCAAACCCAAAAGACACCATGAAAATCCCCATTATGCTGGCGTTGATCGCCATCACTCTGACTTCTACTTTTGCTGAAGAGAAAGCCCCCTGGAAGGTTGGGGTGGCCACCGTTGTTATCACTCCGCAAAAACCCATGCCGATGTCCGGTTATGCCGCCCGCAAAGCTCCCGCAACAGGCAAGGATCAGGATCTCTTCGGTAAAGCTCTGGCCATCGAGGGGCAGGATGGGGCGCGCGTTGTTTTTATCACGCTGGATCTCATTGGCGTTACTGCGGAGTTGCGCACGGCGGTTGAACAGGGAGTACATGAAAAATACAAACTGCAACCTCATGCCCTTGTTATGAATGCCTCC
>JASLKQ010000103.1 GCA_030747505.1 Verrucomicrobiota bacterium
ATACGCCACTACAGGCAGACCACAGGCCAGATATTCGTTAACTGCCAAACCCCAGCCTTCCTCACTGGAAAGGCTCAATCCAATCCTAGCCTCAGATAGAAGCCGGTTTTTCTCCCCCTCAGGAATCGCCCCAGTAAACCGGACCCCATCCATAAGTTCCCGTTCCTGAAACCGATCCATCACCGCACACCGATGAGGCCCTTCCCCAATAACCGTAAGGGTAGCCTCAGGACAGCTCCCTCTTACCTGGGACCAAACATCAGGCAAATCAAATACACCTTTCAGTGAGTGCATCCTCCCCAAAAAAACAACATCATATTTTTTTTCTGTTTCGGGCAAAACCGAAAACTGATCGAGTTCAATACTGGAACCTATCGTCTCAGTATCACTGATTTTCAATCCAAGTTGTTCTTCCAGCGTCTTATAATCCCGGGACACCGTAGGACTTAGGCAGAAAATTTTTGCCGCATCCTGATTGGCCCACTTGGCACTTTTGGTTTCCCCCCAAAGCAAGAGGCGATTAATCAAACCTCCACGCTGAGTTTGAGCTGACAACACATGCTGTATTTTGACAACCCAAGGCACCCCTAAACGCCTGGCAATTTTACGGGTACAATAAGTTTCCACAACAAAGGGGCAAGTAGCATAAATAATGTCATATCCTTCAGCGGGCATGCGCAGTGCTGATAGACAACGCCGGGCATAAGCGGGAAAATGTCGCCAGGACTGGTCCATGTGTGCGGTCGCATCAAAATAATCATCACTACTCAATAATCCGCATTTAGGAGCAAGTTCACTCAATTGCTTATGAGCAACATAACCGGCAAGAAAATCCACCTGATGCCCTTCCTCCACCCATACATTTGCCATGTTCACGTATTCACGCAATACGCCGGAAATAGAAACGCTATCATTCAGTGTGTTATGGACGAGTAGAATCCGCATTATTGTATTGCATCAAACTCCGCCACCAAGAGCGCATTGGCAAAGGGATAAGGGCGACCAAAGCGCGCACCAATGGCTTGATGACTGGCCACCTCTCTCCATTCACGGGGACCCTGCCGCAGAAGAAACCAACCACGATCATGCCCGAGTTGGCCCTCTTCTATTAGTTGATCCAACTCTGGGTTGTAACCAAGAGGCACGGTGAATACCAGTCGACCTCCAGGCTGCAAAAGCGCGCGGCACGCGGCAATGGCAACTTTGATTTTATCACCGGAAGCTCCATCCACTTCATCATCAAATCCAATGTGCTCAAAAGTTGAAATAGACAGGATCAGCTCAAAACGCCGATCAGTTTTCCAGTGGGTAATATCCTCATTCAGCACCGATTCAGCGGTCTCATATTTATCCAACACCAGATGAGTATAATCGCCGTAATGTCCAAGAACATGACCAACCTCCAAAACGGACCCTTTGGCCTGTTCCAGATACCACCGGGCGAGGGGCACTTCCACTGCGCGCTCATTGCACCAGGTAACATTATAGTGCGCATAAAAACAAGGCAACTGGTCTCCCCGGAATTCGAAATGGCGTTCACTCAGAAATGGCACCACGAAACGGGAGGCGAGAATACGCAAAGGCAGGAAAAAAACCTCCACCCATCCAAACCGCTTGGCAAACCATTGTACTCGGCCGGCGCAACCACTGTACAAATGACCTTTGACTCCCACCCCCCAAACCAAGCAAAGTGACCGCTTATGGACAAGCCAATGTTGCGGGCAACGTGCCATTGACTTGCCCCAATTCACCGTCAAGGATGCGCACCCCTCGGGCATGATTCTTCATCAACTCATCTGGCTGCATCGCAACTATGAAAAAAACGCACCCGCGTTTTTCGAGTTACAAGCATGGGATGCCATTCAGTGGCTGGAGCAGGGAGGGGTCCATATCGGCCCGGGTACGCAAATGTTAGATTTGGGTTGCGGCCATGGATATCCGGGTAAAATTTGTGCTGAAGCAGGTGCAGATGTTACTTATGCCGACTATGAGGATTTACGATTGGAGGAGTTAAAAAAAGCAGCCTTTCATCCGATTGACCTGAATGAATCTAAGCTGGAGGAATACGGACAGTTCGATCTGGTGATGTGCTCCAACGTTCTGGAACATCTTTCCAACCCCAACCAGTTAATCCAAAATTTACCCAAGTTACTTAAGCCCAATGGCGTGTTCTACCTTAGTTGGACCAACTGGCTTTCACCTTGGGGGGGGCATGAGTTTTCGCCATGGCATTATCTTGGAAAAACTTCAGGGTCCATTCACACAGTCGGTGAAAATCTGTTTAAAACTTATATCGGGAACATATTAAAGACCATACACGCACAACAGGATTTATCGGTAAAACGCATGGCTCCGCGTTATTACAACGAGCTTGGTTTCCTGATGCAGCTCCCCGGCTTGCGCGAGTTTCTCGCATGGAACTGCGCGTTGCAAATTCAGTGCTCAACAGAAGCCCACTCCTCAAGCTGATCACACGCTTTTGGCAATACGTGATCCCAATGGAAATCGGCGGCACGATCTCGGGCTGCCATCCGCCAATCCTGATAGGCTCCTTCGTGGCTTTGCACCTCAGCAATCGTTGAGGCCAAACCCGAAGGCGAATCTTCATCAGCAACCAGTCCGGTCTCACGATGTAACGTAGATTCCACCAGACCCGGTGAGGGATAAACAATAGCCGGTGTCCCCATGGCATTTGCCTCTACCACATTAAGCCCCCAACCTTCGCGCACCGAGGTATGGAGCAAAAAATGAGCCTTTTGAAGTGAGTTTTCCTTTTCAGCTTCAGAGAGTGCCCCCAAGAACTCAACGTGTTCTTGCAACCCCAAACCCACAACCAATTGCCGTAATGCACTTTCTTCCTGCCCTTGTCCTACTATCTTGAGATTCGCCTCCAATTGGTGCTCCTCATGCAATATTTTGAGTGCGGTAATTGCGTGATCAACCTGTTTATTGGGTGCGAGGCGAGATACAGTAATCAAACGCAAGGGTTCATCGAGTTCCTTTTCCGGCAGGGCCTCCAACGCCCGAACATCTACCCCATAGGGGATTTGCGTAATTGATCGAATCCCCTGCTGCTCCAATAATTCCCGGGTGTAGCTACTGGCAGTCCAAAACTGCACCGCACCATACTGCCGAAGAGTCAATTTTTCCTGCCATTTTCCAATAGCACTGATTGGCCAGCTGTAAAATGAATCCCAGATAGGACCAAGCACCTCGTGGATATAGGCCACGCACTTGTCGGGGCACCACACCGGCGCATACCAGGGGATGCCATGGTGCTGATCAATAACCAAATCAAATGGTTGTTGTTCTGAATGCCACTTGCGGACTTTCGTCCAAGAGGTAAATTTACCTCCCGCCCGCAAGACGCGAATTCCATCAATCATTTGCTCCGCCCTGCAACCCTCAAAAGCGTTTGCAAACCACGTCACCTCGTGTCCTCGTTCCACCAAACCGCGTAAATAGGCATGGGTAACCCGTTCAGCACCTCCGGCCAGGGGGTTGTGGGGATCACGCCAATTGAGCATTAAAAAACGCACGCAACGCGCAGTCTTCACACCGAGTGTCCCCCTGACAATGAAAAAGCCCGATTGACCAACCGGCCGGTTTAGCCAAGAATAACCCCAAGGGCGAGTGGCGGAATTGGTAGACGCGCCGGATTTAGGTTCCGGTCTCGTAAGGGGTGGAGGTTCGAGTCCTCTCTCGCCTACCAGTTTTAACGAATATCAAAAACCCCCAGTTCCCTCTTCAGCTCCCGTATCCGAAGCTGATTCTTCAGGTGCTGCCTGACCTGATCGATTGTGGGCCCATCGGTTGGTAAATAGTGATCAAGTCGGAACTCACGCGTGGCGTAATTCACCCCCACCACATTATCCGCTCCACCCCGTTCTGTTGACACCTTGTAATGCTTGAGTGAACCCTCACTATCACCCTCAACGGTGATTCTGCGCACAAACACTTCCTTACCCGATCGTTTGCTCACAAACAATGCATTCAACAAGGTATCATGCAGGGCAAAATTAACTTCATCGAGCTGGGTAAACCACGCATTCAAAACTGCTCCATGGTTTGAAGGATCAGCAACGGGCTCTGGCGTAGCCCTGCAGCCAACGAATAACACCAGAAGGGGCAACAAGAGCAGCCAACGAATCATGATTGAAAGATTACCGGAAAGAGATGCTCGCAGCAAGCATCCTGAAGACAATAATCAATCTTTAGACCGCGTATTACGAAGACATTTTTGCAGGGTCATGACCGCCATCGCCGTTCCATATTGGCGGTGATAATCATAAAGAGGATAGTCCCACCAATCTCCATCCTTCTCCTGCAACTTCATTATGGTCGCCGCCAAATGATCCTGCAACCGCGGGCGCTCCTTTTCAGGCACATGATCCATCAACATACCGGCATAGTAATGACCGTAATAATAGAAGTATCCGGCAATCTGAAACCACGCCTCATGGGGCACAGGCCGTTTACGCCCAATCCCCAGCCAATCGTTGCGGGCAAATAAACGGTCGAGCCAATCGACAATAACCTTATCAGTGATTCGCTTATCACCCCATAGGCGCAGGGCAAGGTTTCCTACCTGTGTCCGGCCAAGGCTGCCAGCCGGCCGATTGATTCCCCGCCGCGGCGAATTCTTCAGGTACTCTCCATAAAGAAAACTGCCGTCGGGCAAGTGCTGGCGTTTCAAGGCGGCTAGGGCGCGTTTCACCAAATGCGCGGGAGGCTCAATGCCAGCAGCTTTGGCTTCGTGAAATGCAACCAGCACGGTTCCGTTTACAAAGGAAATAGAACTACTGGCCGGCTTTTGGGTGCCTATCCTGAAATCATAATAACCCCAACCCCCATCAACCGATTCATAACGGTTGAGCCGCTCAAATTGTGTTTGGATCACCGTCTCAATTCGTTTTATCCTTGGGACATCAGGATTTTTCGCTGTCTTGGCACGGGCTCGTAACCTGACTAGAGCCTGCAAACCATAACCATGCGCCCACACATTGTACATGGCATCGGCAGTGGCCCGGCGCAGCTTGGGCAGGTGTTCCAAAAGATAGGCTTCTGAATCCTTAAGTGCCGCGCGCGTTTGCGGTGTATTTCCGCCCGCCTCAATAATCGCTGAAGTGCAAAGAGAAGTCACCGCCAACCTAAAAGCATAGTGACTGTGAAAGGTGGGCGCATAAATATTCAGGCCCTTGGTGTTACGCGGAGTTCCCCATGAACCATCCTTATTCTGGTTGCCCAACAGGAAATAAACACCCCGGTCAATGGACTTGCCCACTGTCCCGTCTCCCGGAGGTTTTACATCCGGCGACTTAGGCACTTTGGGCGGCTCAGCAGCAAACAGGCCGGTTGCCAGCACGAAACTAAGGCAACAAAATCTCATCACCTTCACTTAAGCCTTTTAGAATCTCGGTTTTGCCACCGTGTGAATTACCGGTTTTCACTACACGAGCCGTTTCGCCTTTTTTGGTCTTGAGACGAACGACAAGTTCTCCTTTCCCATTGGTGCGCAAAGCCTTACTGGGCACGGTAATTGCCTTGGGTTGATTGAGCACCGGCAACCGGATCGCGCAACTCATTCCCGGATGCAAATAATTCTTGTCTCCCAGATTAACCGTAAATTGCACCTTGTACTGGCCTGGAGCAGAAGGCAGGCGCGAAACGGATTTCACCTCAACGGCTACCCGGTGACTCGGTTCAGCGGTTGGTGTGGCCCATCCCTTCATTTTGGGGGCCACTTTACGATAATCGGCTTCAGATAATGATGCGTGTGCAGCCAAACCCTTAAGACTTACGACCGTCATCACGACTTCACCCGACAACAATTTGCCTCCTTCCCGAAGCTTGGTCTGCACTCCCTTGCGTCCCATCCAAGTGCCTTCCACAAACGCGCCATGGTAGAGAACTCCATCAATAGGGGAACGCACACTGAGCAATTTGGCATCACGCTTGAGCTTGGCCAAATTTTTCTCCGCCTCCTGCAGGCTGCGTTGCTGTTTTTGAAATCCTACTTTCAGCTTGGCCAGATTTTCCTCATGTGTGGCAGCCTCCTTCTTTGTACTTAACCTGGCCCGGTCCAGATTCAGGGTGATATCCTCCTCCTCACGCGGCAGGGTAAATTTCAGGGCCGTCTCGGTGCTATTGCGGGTCCGGTTCAGATAATGAATCGCCCGATCCACAGAATGTTGGGCACGTTTTACGATAATTTCCTCGGTTTCCTCGGTGATATCATCGGCCTCATACATTTTTTTGAGTTGCTTCAATTCTTCCTGCACATAGGAAAGTGAATTCTCGGCACTGGTTTGCGAATAGTTGGCTGACTTACGGTTCAACTCACGGGTCTTATCCATGTAACGCTTCATGTCCTCCTCCAGTCGGGCAAGTGTTCGCTGGGCAGCCTTGGCATTCAGTGAGGCGCTATTAACAGCAAACTCATGCTCAACTTTGGCAACGGCAAACCCGAGCTTCGCTTCCTCCAACGAAAGCTCGGTATCAACAAGATGTTTTTCCATTTTCTCTTTTTTTAGTAAGATCAAGAGATCATTCGCCTTAACTGAACTGCCGTGGGTTGCTGCATCACGGGCCAGGGTAAGGTCACTCCACACCTCGGGCTTAACCTTGATGGCGGCGGTTTCAGCCGGGATAAAGATCCCCTTCAGGCCGAGCTCAATTTTGAAGGGAGCAGCCTTCACCTTGTGGGTGCCTCTCTTTTTCGCGGTTGCATTCGAATCTGCCGCATGCAGAGCAAGTGATAGCAGCAACGAGCCTAGAAATATAAAGGTACGTTTCATGAGTGGGAGAGTCCTAAAGGCAGACGCTGGGTTTGGCAAGGCACGAAATAAGAGGTTTTTATTTAGCCGGCCAACAACCCGTTTGCAAGACTTGCTCAAGCAAAAAAGGAAGTGTATATTGAGCTCCTATGGGTGGAGAATCCAATAAGTGTAGTAATCCTAATTGTGAATGTGAAAATTGCACGTGCGATCCGTGCGAATGCACCAAGGAAAACCCCTTGAGGGCTTGAGCAATCTAACGTGCAATCTCGTTACCCTCCGAAAGCTTCGCGCATCATCGCCACACTCTTGGGTACAGCAGTTTTCGCGTCTTCCTTTCCTTCAAATTCAATGGAGATATATCCGCGGTAATTCACCTTGCGCAGGATACCGGCAATTCGCTTGTAATCCAGATCCAGCGTGTACCATTCCCCGCCCCCATAGTAGGTCTTGGCCTGCACAAAGGTGGTGCGTGAGGCAATCATCTCCAGTTTCTTGTAGGGGTCCTCTAAAAAATTGCCCGTGTCCATCAGAACACCCAGCCATGGCGACTCATCAAAGGCCTTGGCGATGCGAAGCAAGCCTTCAGGCGTGCGTGCCAAGCCCCAGTGGTTTTCCAGTGCCATATGTACGCCCAGTTTCTCAGCCACTGGGATGAGTTTCTCAATGGAATCAATGCACCACTTAAAACCCTCATCCTCGGTATGCCCGGGCAGGACCGGTTCAATCCCGCGATTGGCCATGAGATGATCAAAGTTCTTACTGGTTCCCCAGCGGCCGGTATTCAAGCGGATACAGGGAATACCCATTTCATGGGCCAGTTCCATGCAGTGAATAGTGTGGTCAATATTGCGCTGACGCTTGGCCTTATCCGGGCTCACAAAGCCCTGATGAATGGAGAGGCCCACCAAACCCACGCCATTAAGAAACGCGTGCCGCTTGAGCTTGCGCAGGTATTCAGGTTTCTCTCCGGCCATCTGCATATGCAAGACATCCACCCCTTCCACCCCCATTTCTGCAGCATGATCAATCACCTTTTCGATCGGGTACTTGTTGCGCGTGAAATGCCAGTAGGAATAGGTGGCCAGAGCCAATTTATTACGATGTGAATTGAGTAGAACAGGCGGCTTAATCCGTGAGGCGGACTTGTCTGCGGCCAAGGTGGTAAAGGAAGGGAGCACAGTGGCGGCACCTGCCAAGGCACCAGTAGCCAAGAAATGACGACGGTCAGGGGTTTGCATTGGCCCAGTGAAAGGTCTCCATCCAAAAAAATCAACTCATCACCGGCGGCCCGCCTGTCATGGGCACTGGCGCAAGGAGGACTCCCTGTTGATTGGCTTGTTGTATGGCAGCAATCGCCTCCTCTTCCACCGGGTCCAATACCGGGGGAACATCCGGATTATTCCGTTCGTTACGGGCCCGGTTTCGGATGAAGGCCAGGCAAAAACAATTCAGCTGCTTCTCGCGCACCGCGGAATAACCACCAGGCAACCCGGCCAGATTAATCAGATTCCACCCCGGCAACAACATCCACGGGCTGATGATCCGTTCGTATTCTTCCCGGGTAATGAGTGAACCCACCATCCCCTCCAAGCCGGCTCTTACTCGTGCCCGATCACGAAACCCCAGCCATACCAAGATGGAAAAGAACAAAAGTACCACCAACCCATGCAATAACAACGCAAATAACAACCCCATTCCCTCCTGGGCGAGAAAAGAACTAAACAAGTTTCTCCCTCCGTGAGCCATCATGGCGAGCAACAACCCGGAAACCGGCCACAGCCAACGCCAACCGCTTCGACTGGTTACAAACAAACCAAAGCCCAGCCCGGTAAACGCAGTAAAAGTAGCATGTCCCAACCCAAGCAAAAGGGTCCTTAAAAAATATACACCGAAAAAACCGGCACCACCAAATTTCTCGGCCGCACCCACGATGTAGAGAATATCCTCAGTAAAGGTAAAGCCCAAACCAATAATACCACCGTATACCATTCCGGAAAGTGGCCCATGGGTTTCGTGCACCCGCCTGCGCGAAAAGAAATAGATCGCCAAGAGCCCAAATGCCTTGGCTGGCTCCTCAACCAGAGGTGCAAGAAATGTCGCTGCGGTATTTTCCACCAACACAGAACCCTGCTTGGTATCCAGAGGATTAAGTGCTGCAGTAAGTGCTTCCTGCCCCAAGAGCCCGCCGACCACAGAAGGAATCACCGCACCCACTGCACCCCAAATCAGACATAAAAACAATAACCACCAGGGTTCGGGCATGTAACGATCCACCGAACGGATCACAACAAAATACAAGGCCACTAGTGGCACCACAAACAGGATCGCCATTATTGACCAGAACATACGCCGCAGGCTATCTCAGGAAAAGTGAACCTAAAAGCCTAGCGGGAAGCAGAATCAAAACCAGGCAAAGGCGGAATAGCGGGGGTCTTCGCCGGTGCCTCCGAGGGTGAAATCGCAGGAGACCCAACCGTTTTCCCCTTCGAGACGGGCGAAGCACAACCGATCAAAACCAAGGCACACACCACTGCCAAAAGAAATTGTTGGTAGGTCATAAAAAAGACGCTAGAGTGCGCTAGCCGTTGGCAACAATGGCCACTTATTGGCAACTATTCTCAATTTATTCACAATGAATTCCCCGTTCAAAAACCCCTCCCGTCGCGATTTCCTATCCTACGGCGGACTAGCAACTGCAGGAAGTATTCTCACCCTAAAAACTGATGCATCAACCACCCCAGCTACTGAAGATGTCCATGGCTACGTGAATTATCTGAAGGTGACGGGACAGGCAATTCAGCCCGAAGGCAAATTCAAATCCACTCATCCCGATATTTTGGGCCCCTTCTGGGCAAGTGGAGCTCCTTTCCGGGGTAAAGTTACTGCGCCTCGTGCGCCCGGTGAGCTAATGGTGATAAGCGGTCGCATCTGGAGCCACGCCAATAAAAAGCCTATTGCCAATGCCCTGCTGGATGTCTGGCAAGCGGATCATCAGGGCGTGTATGACTTTCAGACCAGTAAACGCCCGGACCCACGACCCAACCTTCCTATTGCGCGCAATTACAGTGGCGGCAAACAACCGGCCAAAACTGATT
>JASLKQ010000104.1 GCA_030747505.1 Verrucomicrobiota bacterium
TACCATGTGACTTTCAGGATAGAAACTTAGGTCATTAACCTCCCGCAGTTTCCTCTGCATGCGCTCCCGTAAATCCTTTAACACCGATGCATGCTTCGGGTCCTTGGCGAGATTGTTCACCTCATGAGGATCGGCCTCCACATCAAAGAGCTGTTCAGAGGGGCGGCGCTGATGGAACTGGCTTTGGACGGCATTGAGTTTGCCGGCCTTAAATAGTTCACGCCACTCGGTGTAGGCGAGCATCTTGTAACGGTAGTTGTTCTGCAAGGCGTCTGGATAAAAACCCTGCAGGTTGCGGATATAGGTGTATTTGCCTTTGCGCAGGAACCGTACCAGGTCGTATTTCTCATCAAAGCGGTCGGCATAACAAAACACCTCATTGCGCGCCTCCAAATCTGCCGCGCTGATCCCTTTACCCAGAAAGGCTTTGCCATCAGTAAGCGGGTTGGGTTTGAGTCCGGCCAGATGCAGCACCGTGGGCCCGAAATCGATGAAACTGACAAAGCCATCAGTGCGACTGCCCCGCTTGTGATCGACCAGATGAGAAAAATTCTTTGGAATACGCACCACCAAGGGCACATGTAATCCGCTCTCATAGGCATAACCCTTGCCGCGCGGCAACACGCCACCATGGTCCCCGAAATAGAAGATAAAGGTATCTTCCAGTAACCCGTCCTCCTCGAGTTTCTTCACCACCCCGCCCACCTGCTGGTCAATCACCTGCATGCGGTCCAGATACCGTGCGTGGGTATAGCGAAAAGTCGGCGTATCCGGAAAATAGGGAGCCAGCTTCACCTTGGCCGGATCATGCACGGTTTTTTGATTATCCATCACGCTTTGCGGAAAATGAAGCTGACCTTCGTGCGATTGAGCGAAGGATTGCATGTGGAAGAAGGGGGTGTCCTTGCCGGGCCGCGCGCGCCATGCGGCATCGGCCGGACCTTTGTCCCACAACTCTTTCATGTCATGTATAAAGTTGTAATCGGTCTTGCGTTGATTGGTGGCGAAGTAACCGGCCTTACGCAGCATGGCACTCCAGGGTTTGTATCCCGGGGGCAGCTTGGCCATGGCCGACTTGCGGTGATACTGGAATCCGCCGCGTGGAGCGAGCATGGCCGTGGCAAGCGTGGAACGGGCCACTGAACAAACCGGGCTGTTGGAAAAGGCATGATTAAAGGTCAGGCCGGCCTTTGCCAGGGCCTCGATATTGGGTGTACTGGCCCCATAACCATAGAGTTTGAGATAATGAATGGAGTTATCTTCAGAGACCAGAAAGACAACGTTGGGCCTTTTGGCCGCACTCGCACTAATGGTTAAAACCAAAAGCGCGCACAAAGAAAAAAGGAGCTTACGCATGGAAATAGGTTCAGGGGCAATTGAACCTCTAAAAGAGTGATGGGTCAATCGAACAGAGTCATGGGCCTGTCCTTTGGCTAAAAAAACCATCCGTAACCAAACTTTATTTTCTCTTTTTCGATTTCGGCTCGGCAGCAACCGTCTTGATGAAGTCGTTCTGTTTGGTTAGCCAGAGTTGCGACAATTCGCGCGCCTTCAGCGGCAGCTGCGTGGCAAGGTTCTGGGTTTCCGTTCGATCCTTGGCCAGATTGAAGAGTTCCCAGGGCTGATCCTTGGACGCGACCAGTTTCCAATCACCCGTACGAATGGCACGGTTGCCATCATGGAACCACCACAGGTAATCACGCTCAATCGTGATGTCTTTGGCAAAGGCGGACACCAGACTTTTACCCGGGGCTGGCGGTGCGTTCCTGCCCTGCGCCTGAACCCCGGCTCCGGCCAGTTCCAGAATGGTCGGCACCACGTCAATAACATGGCCCGGAGTACGCCGCAATTCGCCGCGACCTTCAATGCCCTTGGGCCAATGCGCCAAAAGCGGGGTACAGGTTCCCCCCTCGTGCACCCACGTCTTGTGCATGCGAAAAGGGG
Organism: Verrucomicrobiota bacterium; assembly: GCA_030747505.1. Lineage (GTDB taxonomy): Bacteria > Verrucomicrobiota > Verrucomicrobiia > Limisphaerales > UBA1100 > UBA1100. Next base: position 1,945 of record JASLKQ010000104.1, read on the forward strand.
TATTGCAGGCAGTCGACCAGCCCGCGCCCAGACACAGGTAGGTATAGGCTGAGCCCAACGGGGCCTTGGAATCATGACCATCACCCCGCACCATAACTTCTGCACTCGCGCCATTGTCCGATAAAAAAAGAACGAGTGTGTCATCAAAAACCTTCATCCTGCGCAGTTGATCAAGCACCCGTCCGATGGCGCGATCCATCGAGTCCACCATCGCCGCATGCACCGCCATCTTGTCGGCCTGAAAAGACTGCTGCTCCCTGGTCAAGGTCTTCCAAGGCACAGGATAGCGCACTTCGCCCGGGCCCAGTATCTCGTAGGCATCGGGAAAATGGTGATGGGGACCGACCTCGCGTTCCACCGGGGAAAGCTTGCCTTGGGCCAGCCCGAGTTTCTTCTGCTTTTGCCAGCGGGCAGCCCTGATTTTATCCCAGCCTTGCTGGTAGCGTTTGCGGTAGCGTTCGATATCTTTGGGCAGGGCATGCAAAGGAAAGTGCGGGGCTGTGAAGGCCAGGTAATGAAAGAAAGGTTTATCGGCATGCTCCTTGGCATGTTCCTTCAGGATAGAAACAGCATGATCAGCGATGGCATCAGTGACATAAAACTTGGGACTGATTGGGGTAGCCGGTTGTCTTTCATCATCGAGATAATGGAATTTCAGGCGGAAGAAGCCGTGGTTATTAATGTAATAGGAACGGTCAAAGCCAGCGGCCAGAGGCAGGCCGTCAATATGCCATTTTCCGGAATGATAGGACCGGTAACCTGATGGCTTGAGCTTTGCGGGCAACAGATGCGCCCAGGATGGACGATTGCCTCTTTTAACCCCGGGCAAACTGTCCCGGCGTACCTGTTGGGCGTAGTATCCAGTCAGAAGAGCAGCCCGGGTTGGCCAGCATCGGGCCGTGTTGTAGAACTGGGTAAAGCGCAGGCCTTTCTGGGCCAAACTATCCAGATGGGGTGTTTCAATTTCACCGCCGTAACAACCCAGATCCGAATAACCCATGTCATCGGCCATAATAAGTAAGACATTCGGCGGCTTGGCTTCCGTCCAGGTGGCAAAGAAAACTGCTAGAAGACAAATGAAAATGCGCATGGCTGGGTTAATGTTAAAATTAAAGACAACCAGCGTCGAGGCTTTGCTTGCTCCAAACCTTAAGCCGTGTATTTTTCAGCGCACACCATGAAGCGTATTCTTGCACTACTCCTATTTCTTTCGGCCTTATCGGTTCAAGCGACTGACCGACCCAACATTCTCTGGATTTATCTGGAGGATGTAAGTGGCTGGTTCAGTTGTTATGGCGATAAAATCATCAAGACACCCAACTTCGATAAGCTCGCGGCCAGTGGCATTCGCTTTGACCGTTTCTATACGCCCGCCGGTGTGTGTTCAGCCACCCGTTCCTCCATCATCGTGGGGGCAATGCAAACCAGTTTTGGCATCCATAACCACCGCAGTGGACGTCCTGATTTTCGGGGTAAAAGCATGGGTAAAGACTTTGATGACATCCGCCTGCCCAAAGAGGTCAAAACCCTGCCCGAAATGTTCCGCGCCAATGGTTACTGGACCTTCAATGAAGGAGGCAAGGACGACTATAATTTCAAGCATGACCGGGATGACATGTATAATGACCCTAAAGTCACAAGGAGCCGCAAGGGTGCCCCGGCTGCACTGGTCGCTGGAGATTGCTGGAAGGGGCGCAAACCCGGCCAACCTTTCTTTGGCCAGGTACAACTAAAGGGGGGCAAACTGGGCAGGCGCGCTCCCACGGTAATTGACCGCGCCAAGGTTCCGGTACCACCCTACTACCCGGACATTCCTGAGGTACGCGAAGAAATTGCCCACCACTATGATTGCCTGCTCAAGACCGATGAACAGGTGGGTGAAATCATTACCGCCCTCAAGCGCGATGGGTTGTATGAGAATACTCTGATCATGTGTTTCAGTGATCATGGCTATAAACTGCATCGCCATAAACAGTTCCTTTATGAAGGGGGCATCCAGATGCCCATGATGGTGACCGGCCCGGGAATTAAGGGCGGACAGGTGCGTAAGGATTTAATTAGCGGCATCGATATTGCCCCGGCCTGTCTGGCGGCGGCGGGCATCAGGATCCCCAAGTACATGGAGGGAGCCGATTTCCTGAGCGCAGATTATCAGCCACGCAAGTTTGTTGTGGCTGCGCGAGACCGGTGCGACTACACCATTGAACGCATCCGCGCGGTGGTGACTCCCCAGTACAAATACCTCCGCAACTACCTTACTGATCGCCCTTTCATGCAGCCGAGTTACAAGGACCCGTGGCCGGTCTCCAAAAAATTCCGCGAGATGATGGCCAATGGAAAAATGAATAAAACCCAGCTCATTTTCTTTGGACCCAAGAAAGCCCCGGAAGAACTCTATGATCTGGCCAATGATCCGCATGAAATCCACAACCTGGCCACTGATCCCAAGCACAAGAAGGCATTAGCCCAACACCGCAAGCTGTTGGCTGGCTGGATCAAGGAAACGGGTGACCAAGGTCAGCAGACAGAAAGTGACGCGGGATTACTCGCTACGCTAAAACGCTGGGGCGATAAATGCGTTAACCCGGAATACGACCGGGTACGGTCAAAGCTGAACAAGTAAGGTTTCTGGCCAACAAAAAAGCCGCCCTTATCGGGCGGCTGGCAAACTTATATTCGATCAAACCTTCCATTGGCCGCGGTAATTGCGCGTGAGCCATTTGGGATCGCCGCCCTTGGCAAAGGTATTCTTCTTTGGATCCCACGCAATGGCCGTTTGGTTGTAGTAGGTCTGATTCAAGAGATGACAGGCAATGGAAGTGCGCGCACCCACGATCTCATTGGTAATCGGTTTTTTGCGACTCTGCATGGCTTGCAGAAAATCACCAATGTGGTTATTGCTATCATAAAGCTTCACCTTGGCGTCCTTCAGAATCTCCTTCTCTATCCGGTCCAGTTCCTGATTCAGGTTCTTGCTCTTGTCGTTACGGTCTGACTTGCCGGCAATCAACTTGTCGCCCTTGTATAAGCCGAGCAACCCACGGTGGCATTCCACGCGACCATCGGTTCCATAGAAGGTCGCGCCCTGCCCTTCACCGTGCATCATAGGGATGTCACCGGCATAAACCAACTGCGCACCTTTCATTGCCTTGGGATCCTTGGCCGGAATCGTGGCTACTGGGCCGCTACTATCCTTGTTAAGGCCCCACTGGATAATATCAATCATGTGCGCGCCCCAGTCACACACCATACCTCCACCGTATTCCTTGTAATTGCGCCAATGCGGGAAATGACCGTGCACACCGCGCGGGCTTAAGACCGAGCTGTAACCACGCATGGGTCCGGGGCCAATCCACATATCCCAGTCCAAGCCCGGTTCATCAGGCTCGGTCTTCAGGTCACAGGGCCTGCCGGGGCCGCCGATATTAACTGCAGTACGTTTGACTTCACCAATTACCCCATTACGCACCAGTTCACAGGCAATACGAAACTCGCGTGAGGAACGTTGCATGGAGCCGGTTTGCAAAACTCGCTTGTTGTTCTTCACTGCCTTCATCACTTCCACTGATTCGTGAACGTTATGGGTCAGGGGTTTTTCACAGTACACATCCTTTCCTGATTCCAAAGCGGCAATGGTCTGGATGGCATGCCAATGGTCAGGAGTCGCAATGCACACCGCATCAATGTCCTTGCGGGCAATAATTTCACGGAAATCCTCATAAGCCTTGCAGTCCTTGTTCTTCTGGCGACCATTAGCTTTATCACGCGCGGCATTGCGACGGGTGGTGTCACAATCAGAAACCGCCACACAAATGGCTTCCTTGGCCCCCATGAACCGGTTCATGAGCCCGCCATTCTGCTTGCCCATCCCAATGAAGCCTACGGAAATCTTATCATTGGGCTTTACCTCGGCTGATAAAATGCCTGAAGGCAAAATGAATGGCGCACTGGCTACAGCGGTGGATTGTAAAAAACGACGACGCGAAAGACTAGGGGTCTGCATGCCTCAAAGCATACTGACTCACTTCACTTGGGAAAGTGTTTTTTACAGAGGTGTTCGGTTATTTTATTTAACCACCATTACACCCTTCATGATGGTCCAATGACCTGGAAAGCTGCAGATGTAGGGATATTCACCCGGTTTAGAGGGAGCCATGAACCGAAGAGTCTCACCGGCAATAGGTGGCACCATCTTGGTATGAAAGAGCACCTTGTCACTCTTGGGAATATACTGGCCACTCTTGGCCAATTCCGGATCGGCTGCCATGCGGGTTGCTGCCAACCCCACCTCATCACCCGAACCAGGTTTCACGATCACCAGATTATGGGGCGTGGCATCGGGGTTAATAAACTCCAGTTTCACCGGTTGACCCGCTTTTACTTCGAAACGTGTCACATCATAAAGCATCCGCTCTTTGATTGTCGTGATGCGGACAACCTTCAGGTTTTTCTGGGTATCAAACTGCGCATCTTTAGCTGAATAATTCACATCGGTTGCAATCTTCGCGTTCTTGGCGAACTCACTGATAAACTTGCGCAAGGGCGCGTTGTGCATGGTAAGGTGGTGATTGAACTGCCAATGCGGCAGCATGGTGGAAGCCCCGAGTGCAGTACGCATTCCATAGGCCAAGTGTCCGCCATGCGGATGTTTGGTGGTGTCGGCCAAGGCATCCATGGCCTTGGGGGTGCCAATATAACTGGTGGCAATAGCCGCTTCCATACGTACAATCGGGTCCTTGTCATTGGCTGCCTTGCGCAAACGCACATCCCCGTCCTTGAAACCCCCATGCCAATAACGCAACTGATGGGTTGCTGCTGCCCGCGCTTCTGGTTTTTCGCAATCGAGCAACTCAGCCAGGAGCTTGATGTTTTCAGACTCAATATTCCGATACATCCAAACGGCCTCCATCTGGTGATGACGATAACGGGCATCCTTTGAATTTAATGTCCCAACCCATTTATCAAGAGCAACTTTAACCTCTTGTGGATCACGTTCACGCAACTCACGTTTGGCCCAGTAGCGATAACGGTATTCAGGGCGCTTGAGGATATTGAGCAACTTTGCAGTCGATTCACCCACCATCTTGGGCGGTGTCGCCAACTTTGCACCCTTGGGTAAGATCCGCCAAATGCGACCACTCTTGCGATCACGGCGCTCATCACGCAGCGAATACTGCGCGTGCCCCTTGATGGGGTTGTACCAGTCACACACATACATGGCACCGCGCGGGCCGTAGCGCAGATCCACGGGGATAAAACTCAGATTGGAGGAGAAAATAATGTCACCCACGTACTGCTCATCATAACCAAACTCGGTCTTATTCCATTTATGAAACTCAACGCGGTTGGTCGGCTTGTAACGGACTTTCACATATCCTCCCTGCATCTCCTTGGGCCATGAGGCGAAGTCCACAAACTCCTGACCGCAGGTACCGGAATAGGCGCGTAATCCGGAAGGTCTTGGATGTTGCTTGGGGTAAACCGGATCAAGAGCATGGAAGGCCTGCGCGTAGATCGGGTGGCTGGCAACATGCTGGCCCCAGTCATCAAAGGTCACACCCCATGGATTGGTGCTATGGTAGGTGCCAAAGCTGGTGAGTCGGTGCAGGTGGGGTTCAAAGCGGAACCAACCGCTATTCTGCTGCCGCACCGGGCCATAAGGTGTCTCGATTTGGCTGTGGTGAAAAATCGATTCGCGAAAAATCAAATCTCCATCGGGGCTCCATACAAAATCATGGAGGGCATGATGTGAATCCTCACAACCAAAACCCGTTAAGACCTGACGCCGATAGTCCGCCTTGCCATCCCCATTAGTGTCCTTGATGAAAGTCATGTGCGGTTCTTCACTGACATACACTCCTCCATCACCAAACTCAAAGGACAAGGGAATGTGCAAATCATCAGCAAAGACCGTGGACTTATCCGCGCGACCATCGCCATCGGTGTCCTCGAGGATCACGAGTTTGTCATCAGGCTCATTACCCGGATACACGTGGGGGTAGGTGGTGGAACAACTGACCCACATGCGCCCACGCCCATCCCAACGCATCTGGATAGGACACGCGATTTCCGGAAACTCCTCCTCACTGGCGAACAGGTTAACCTCAAATCGTGGATCCACCTTAAAGGCCTTGAGTTCGTCAGCCGGGCTCATCCATTGATTGGCACCGCGACTGGCCGTTGTTGTGGGCAAGGGAGGCACATTGGAGTCGTCAATCTTTGCGGGAACCTTTTTGCCCTGCGCCAAATCCCAGATACGCCGATCCCGGTTTTGCACCATGATATCAAAGTTGCGCATGGCCGGCAGGAAGTCGAGGTAGCCGTAACTGCGGTTGCGTCCGCCGGTGTAATAGAAGGTGTTTACCGGACGGTAACGGCGAAAGAATTGCTTATTCTTCTCTACTACGGCTGCCTGCAAAGACTGGCTGGTTTTGGGCGCAGCCTTACCAAAGGTTTGCTTGAAGAGTTCCTTGGCAAAAACCTGATATCCTTCATCATTAAGATGGCAGCCATTGATCGTGAGGTCGCTGCCTCCTGAAGCCATGGCTGATTCAGTGGCTGTGTAGACATCAGCAAAGCCCACCTTCTGGGAGGCCGCCACCTCGCGCATTACCTTGGTGTAAGCCGCAATGTTTTTATTGTTACGATCCGCTGCACCCACGCCTTCCACGTTCTCATTGGCAATGGGTGAGACGAGCACAATCCGAGGAGCAGTTTCCCCATTAAACGCCTTTCGCTTCAGGCCCGCCACATAGGTCATGAGTTTCTGGCGAAATTCCGGCAAACCCGATTCGCCGGCAAAGGATTCATTGAAGCCGTAGGCAGCAAAGATGACATCGGCCTTGGCGATCGTAAGATGCTGCTCCACGTCGGCAAAGTTTGCCGGGCGCGGTTCAGTGCCCAATTGATCGGCAGCCCAGGTAAGGTTGCGAACCGTTAGCTCACTCTTGGGGAAAGCCTGCTGCAGGGCAGCCTCGAAATGACCAAAATTCTGCGCGCGATCGAGCAGGGTGTTTCCAATAAAAGCAATTCGTGCCCCCTTGGGCAGTTGAAGCGGCAACTGAGTGTCGATGGCTGCCGCTGTGCCGGGACGCGGGGCGGACTTTTCGAATATGGCGTACTTGGCGAGTTCTGGATCCTTGGGCTCAGCTTTTTTGCCGGTCTGTTTATTGCGACCATCCTTGGAGTTGCCCCTCGGCTTTTTGGGTTTCTTTTGGGCATCCACCCAAGAAACCGGTTGAACCAAGAGTGCCAATAGCAAGAAAACACGCAACAGGGAATGCATGGGGAAAACCTAACCAACCGGTGCGGCTGAAGCAATAACTACGCTAACCTAATTGCCAGAACGGGTCATCTTGACGAAAAGGAAACCTCAAACCACAGTGTCTCATTCATGAGGTTGATCATTATTGTACTAATAGCTTTGAGTTTACCTGCCTTTGCCCAGGGGCCGGGGCAGAACCAAAAGAATCCGACCGATGTGACAACCCGGCTGTTGATTGATCTTTTCAAGGGAGACGCAAACCGTGATGGCAGAATTTCTGAACGCGAATTCGACTGGCCCAAGGTCTTGTTTAGCTCCATCGATCAAAACAAGGACGGCTACATTACCGCCAACGAGCTTCAATCACTTTTGCCAGGTACCGGAACCGTGCGCCCATCGACTCCGCGCCGCTACAACCCCTCTGCCCCAAGGCAGGGCCGGAAAACGATGCGCCTGAATCAGGAGCAGTTGGCTGAGCTCCCCGATATCACCCATTTTGCCACGCACAAATCCGATCGGTTCCTGGTGGACATGGATGTGATTTCTGCGGGCCATCCTTATTTTGGCAAAAAC
>JASLKQ010000105.1 GCA_030747505.1 Verrucomicrobiota bacterium
GGCCTGGGTTTCGCTGCGTTCGGTGGAAAGGCGCTCGCTGGCCGCTTCCAATTCACTCAAGGTGGAGCCTACCCGGGCACGGTGTTGGGATATCTGATCGACGGCTTGAGTTATACTGCTGAGTGCACTCTTGGCGTCGGCGAAGGATTCCAGATGGGTATCCCTTGATGTTACTATATTCATTTGATCTGAAAAAAGATCGATTCCACCAACCTGTACTACTGTTTCCTCAGGCGAGGTGGCAACGGGGGTTCTTTCCCCATCGAATAGGTTTTTGCCATTATACTGGGCTGTTCGCAGGTCATTGAATGTATCCTTAAGTGTCCGGAATTCCTCCTGGAAAAGCATGCGCTGCTCGCTGCTGAGGGTGGCGTCCTGCGCGCGGATGGCCAGAGCACCCATTCGATTCAGTGCGTCTTGAACTCCTTCAAGATAACCACCCTGCGTGTGGGAAAATGAAGTTGCGTTGGCGATGTTATTTGCGGCTGCATTAAATTGGCGAAGCTTCGCTTCGGTGCGTGTTGCAACCGCTAACCCCGCGGCATCGTCCTGAGGTGCAAGTAAACGTGAACCGCTGGCAAGGCGTTCCAGAGCCTTTGTAGACTGGTTGGTATGCCAGTTTAGCTGGTCAACAAATGAACCGGTACTGTGGGAGGCGATGTTCACTTCAAGGTTAACCTAAGATGCCCCGTTTCTGTCCTGAAATCAAGTTTAGCGGTCGGCAAACAATTGTTTGGCCGTTTCCAGAGTTTCTTTGGAACCGATATCCAGCCACTGGCCGGGGATCAGAGCTGTTTGCACAGGTTGGTTCGGGTAGAGCCACTGGATAAGTCGACCGGGTTGATCGGGGTTGTTTCCTTCTTCCAGATACCGGAAAATTTCAGGAATCACCGGCGGTGGATAATAATACAAGGCAATCCCGATGAGGGTGCTTTGAGGTTTTGGCGGCTTTTCCTCGAAGCCGGTAATTTTGCCCGCTTCATCAACTGTAACCACACCGTATTTTTTCGCTTCTTCATGGGAGCCTACATCATAAACCCCCAAGACCGGCCCTTGACTCTCACTGCAGCATTGACCGAATTCATTGAGGTCTCCGGTTATAAGGTTGTCGCCGGCTACAACCAGGATGTCATCATGGATATCCTCCTGATTTAAAACCAGATGCAAATCCCCGATTGCCCCGAGTCGGTCGTCATTACTTATTGTGTTATCATTAATGATCGTGCCCTTGAAATCAGGATGTGTATGTTCATAGCCAGTTAGCCAATCAGTAAATTGACCTGCAAATTTGTTATTGGTAACGACGTAGGTGTGGTCAATGGTTCCCACAGCAGCGGTGTTTTCAATCACGTGCTCCACCATGGGCTTGTTTCCAACTGGAAGGAGTGGTTTCGGAGTGTTTTCAGTGAGAGGGTAGAGGCGGGTGGCGTAACCGGCGGCTAGGATAATTTGCTTCATATTGCGGTATGGAAGATTCCAGGGGCCGCGCGTTGCACCATCGCGCGTGCTTGGACAAGCACGTCCATGCTGGATTCGCATTCGAGCACCTCCTGAACGAGTTGTTGTGTTTCTGAATACTTTAGCTTGCGGATGAGGTATTTGATTTGCGGCAACATCGTGGGGGCGACACTCAGTTCATTAATCCCCATCCCAATCAGCAGGGTCACAGCGGCAGGATCCCCGGCCATCTCGCCGCAGACGCCTGTCCAAATACGGTGCCTTTTGCCCGCTTCAACCGTCATTTGCATTAGGCGCAGTAGAGCCGGGTGAGTGGGGTCATACAGGTCGGCTACTTTTTCATTCAGCCGGTCGACAGCCAGTGTGTACTGGATCAGGTCGTTGGTGCCGATGCTGAAAAACTTGGCGCGGGTTCCCAATACGTCGGCGGTGAGTACGGCCGAGGGGATTTCAATCATGATGCCAACCTCCAGGTTTTCATCAAACTCAGTCTTTTCGGATCGCAGCTCGCTTTTGCATTCCTCAAGCAGCGCGTTGGCTTCATCCAGTTCTTCTACACCGGAAATCATCGGGTACATTACCTTGAGGTTTCCACTGATACTGGCGCGGAGTAGAGCCCTGAGCTGGGTGCGGAAAATATCCTTGCGGGCAAGGCAAAACCGGATGGCACGCCAGCCGAGGAACGGGTTGGCTTCATCGGTTTCTCCGATTGCGTGGCTAATTTTATCAGCCCCGATATCGAGGGTGCGAAAAATTACCGGCTCCGGGGCCAGAGCCTGAGCCACCCGACTATAGCTGGTATATTGCTCCTCTTCATCAGGTAATGTTTTACGGTCGAGAAACAGATATTCGGTGCGAAACAGGCCGATTCCCTGCGCGCCGCAGTCTAGCACGGCAGCGGTGTCACTGATTTGTTCCACGTTGGCCGAAAGCATGATCTCGTGGCCATCAAGGGTGACCGCTTTGGTATCCCTGATTTCCAGAAGTTTGATCTGAAGATCTTCCTGCTCCTTTTCGAGTTGGCCGTACTCAAAAAGTGTCTGGTCAGTGGGGTTTACCACCAGCAGGCCGTTGAACCCATCGAGCAGGACATAATCACCGGTAACGACATTTTCACTGGCGTCCTTCAGACCAACCACCGCAGGAATGCGCAAGGACCCGGCCATGATGGCGGTGTGGGAGGTTTTGCCTCCAACATCGGTGGCAAAACCCTGTGTTAATTCTCGATCCAGTGAAGCGGTTTGGGAAGGGGTGAGATCGTGGCCCACCAGAATGTACGGTTCGGTGATATGGGAAAGGTCCTGTTGGCTGTGTCCGGTCAAATGGTTGAGTACCCGACTGGCTACATCCCGGATATCGGCTGCCCTTTCCCGCAGGTATTCATCCTCCACTTTTTCCAATGCGTGAGCATACTTTTCTGCCACCTCATGAAACGCATAGTCGACGTTCACATTTTCGGTTTCGACGAAGCGTTTCACCTCTCCGATCAGCGTGGAATCTTCCAGGACCAGTATGTGGGCGTCAAAAATAGCCGATTCGGAGTCGCCCAGATTTTTCTGTACCTGGCTTTGGATCACGGAAAGTTCCCGCCGGGTTTCGGTCAGGGCGGACTGAAGGCGGTCAATCTCATCCGGGTGTTTTTCCTTGGGGATATGTCGCCGGGCAGGTTCTTCGTTATGGTCATGGTCCATGACCACGATGCGACCACGAATCACGCCGGGCGATACGCCGATACCGCGGAAAATATGCTCCCCTTTGACCGCCGCGTTACTCACAGGGGCCATGATGGTGATGCGGTCAAGTCGCGAACAAGCAAAATCCGCACCCTTCTTCAAACGTTTCAGTAAAACAGGCGTGCTTTGAGGGTTTTAATCCTTCATTCTTTGGACGTGGCGACCCGGCGCATCATCCATAACCTTGCTCTGGTGGGATTCATGGGCAGCGGCAAATCCACCGTGGGTCGTTTGGTGGCCCAGGATTTGGATTTTCAGTTTGTCGATACCGATGCATTGATTGAAGAAAAAGCCGGGATTCCCATCAGTGAGATATTTGCCACCGAGGGAGAGGAGGCTTTTCGTCAGCTGGAAAGGGAAACAATCCTGGAATTGGCCAAAGAGGAGAAACGGGTGATTGCGACCGGTGGCGGAGCCATCATGAATCCGGAAAATTTTGCCAGCCTCAAATCCCATGCCCTGGTTGTTTGCTTATGGGCTACTGCGGAGTCCATCCACGAAAGAACCAAACATCAAACCCACCGGCCCTTGCTCCAGGGAGCGGATCCATTGGGGGCCATTCGAACCATGCTGGCCGAACGGGAGCCGGTGTACAAACAGGCAGATGTAATTGTGAACACGGAGTTACGGCCCCAGCGGGAAGTCATCGCGCAGGTGCGCCATCAGTTCGAGGAATCCTACGAGGAAACCGCGGGGCGTGCTGAGACTTGAGCTTCTGCCTCCTTTTCCTTTTTGAACACCGCAGCAGTGGTGAACTGGGCCCAAATCCAGGTTACTTTAAGGATGATTACCCCAATGCCCCCAACGATAATGGGAGGTCCCAAGATCCGCTCTCCGAGGGTCTTCATTGCCGCATTCATTTCATCAGGGTCCCCGTCAAGACTGTCGGCATAATTTTTCAACTCGGTATAAAATTCAGAGATGCAGTAGCCCACCATCCCGAAGGCGATCAGTGAGCCCAATGCCTGAATGGCGCCTGCCCCGTAGCGCTTGGCAATCATGGAACCCACACCGGGCACCATCATGTTCGCCATGAGACAAACCCATTTCATTGCCGCACACCACGCCCGAAGAGCTGCTCATAAGCCACTGTGATCATCGATACAAAATAAATTGCGCTGAAGAACGTTCCCAGCAGGGCTGTCAATAGAACACCCAGACTCATCAGGATAATTGTGAGGATGGGCGGGCTTCCCGTTGCCGAAGATTCCAATACCCCCCCTAAAATGCCCGCGAGACAAACGCCGATCAAGGGTATGAAAAATGCAAAGCTGAATAACGATATTACAATCATCAGGCCCAGACAAGATCCCCAACAATTCTTTGTTACCCGCCAGGTTGCTAAAATGGCTTCACCTGCATCCATCCCTCTATCCATGGTTAACGGGAAGGAAAAGTTCAGCATTCCCGCTAAAGTCGACATTAATAGTAATGAAAATAGCATACCCAGACTCATCAGGATAATTGTGAGGATGGGAGCACTTCCTGTTGTGGCAGCTTCGGCAACTCCGCCAATAATCCCGCCGACAATGGCAATACCCATTGGTATTAAGGCGGCCACCATGATCAGGGATATGATCAGGTAGACCAGGAAAAGCGGCAAAAACGCGCGGTTGAATCCTTCAAACAAGTCACCGATGGTGGTCGGTTCACCGCGTAGATACTTTAGGAAAATATAGTAGAGCCCTCCCGTCAGCGGACCTCCTGCGATGAATTGTCCAAAGGGAACCAAAGCAGAGAGAATAGATGTGAGCCCCATGCATATTACTACAAGTGACGCCCGCCAAAAATTACCTATTGTGAGCTGCCAGCCTTTACTGATGCAGTCGCCAATGGAAAAGGTGTGTGGGCGACCCCGCAATTCGCCAATCAATTGATCTGCGGTTGGAGGCTGTGTTACCTGAGGGTTGTGCGCTGAAGGCGTTGAGGCGTGGCTGGGGATGGTCGGCGGGCCTGCAGATTTAGCGGCCTCACCAAAAAATTCCATGTCGCGAAGGCGACTCCATGCATCGGCTCCTTCCTCCTTGATGCGGGTGTCCCCATTGGCCCGGCCGCTCGATACCCATTCTTTTACCTCTTGGACCGATACAGGCCCGTATTCCTTGCCGTCACCTCCAACGATAATGTATTTCTTCATGGTCTACCGAATTGGCTGGCTGCCACCACTCCCGCCAGCACTAGGCCCAGTATTGCAAGTATCAGCAATAAATACACGGAAGAAATAATGATTCCGGCCATGGCGATTCCTTCCCCTCCCTGGGTTCCGTTGGATTTCCTGATTTGTGAGCGCGCAATAATTGAGCAGATCAGGCCGGCGATGGGTGTCAGGAAAGACAACAGTATCCCAATCAACCCGAGGATTGGAACCTGACTACAACAGCAGGACAAGACAAAGGAGGCGATACCCAAAACCATCCCGGTGACGGCCAGTTGATTGTTTGGCGGTCCGCTTCGGGGCAGGCCTGCAGAGCTTGAGTAGGGTTGAACAGGATATTCAGTGTTTCCAATTGAGGGAGGGTTGATGGGAGGGGCTGCGGGTGGGTTGGTAACAGGGGAGAATTCACTCAAGTTGCCGACAGTTGTCCATGGTTCCCCTTCGGTTCGGATTTTGGAATCAGGTTCCAATCGGTTTTCATTTATCAGTTCACGAATCTTTTCAGCGGGGTAAGGTCCGTACTCTTCTCCGTCACCTCCTATTATGTGGTAGTTTGCCATGGCAGAAAGTTCGTTTAGGAGTGGGGCATTTTGCAGTTAAAATCCAAGGGTGGATACGAACGTCTATAGGGCTTGTTGTTTCTGTAAGGTAAATTTTTATGCTAGTTGCCTGTCATCTTTTTGCGGTAGGCAGCAACGGCCCGGTCACTCAGGAAGACATGGTTCAAGATGCCTAGGGTTAAGTTTACCACGTCTCCGGCAAGGATACAGGCAATCTGTAGTGAAGCAGAAATCCGGGTTCGGTGAATGTGTTGAGCAGGGTTTTGGCCCAGTAAAAGTGCTCCCTGGACAATCATGAAGATGCCACCAAAAAACGAAACCGTCGCACCCGGGATTAAAAAACAGGCAAAACATAATGAGCTGATTACTCCAATGGCTTCTCCAATGCCAATCAGTACCGCCAGGATGCCGCCAATCAAGGTCATGATGCCGATTGCGGTCAACTTGCCCGGTTTTCCCCCTTCATTCTGTTCATTGGGCAAAAGGTTTGTCAGTTCCGGTAGTTGACACAGGGGTTTCCATGAAGCTTGCGGGTGGGCACGCACCAATGTGCTTCGGTTGGCTTTGCCGGTTTGAATCCAGCGTGCGATATCTTTTTTAGAGGCGGGACCATATTCCTCACCGTCTCCACCGATGATGGTGTATTCGAGAGCGGGAGGTTCTGGGGGGGCTTCTGCGGGAGTTTCCTCTTTGAAGCTCCTCTCTTGATCTAAAGACGCTTCGCGTACCTCTTTAGGGATGGGGGGCAGGTTTGGTTTATCTTTTTTCTCCTCCCCATCGGGAGTTGGCTCGGTTGGTGTATCACTCATGGGAGGGGGCAGCCGGCTAACGCATCATTTTATTTTGTGCAAACATCGCTTTCACTGCGGGTTTGGAGAGTATTACCAGCGCCCAAATACCTGAACCTAGGCCAAGGCAGCAGCAATTGCAGGTATGAAAAATAATACTCAATATACCTGCTGTTATGGCCAGTTCATAGGAATGGGAGGCCTTCATTTTAACTGCTCCTATCAGGATAACGATATCTGCAATCAGGCCTAGCGAGTAGTAACCGATTCCGGTTACGCCTTGGAACACGACCTGTTCTCTCAGCTCGGGCGGTAGATTATCAAAAAATCCTGGTAAATCTCCGGATACACTGACAGCCAGCCATAAGAGGTTAAGAGGGATGCTGATGATTGATAGCACCATCATGAAGGTCGCCGGGCCACTGACCATTTGCTGGACAGCCTGCGGATTGAGAGCGGCTTGTTGGTAGCCCTGTGCGGGTCCGGATTGGAGTCCCAGTTCAGGATAAGTGAAGGCCGGTTTCCAATCCCCCTCTGCGGTGCGCATGTTTGAGTTACCGTTCAGCCGGTTTTCAGCCGCCAGCCCCTTTATTTGCTCAACAGAGTAAGGGCCGTATTCCTTGTTGTCTCCGCCAATAAAATAATACTCATTCATAACCCGTGTCCGACGTTATAGTTCGTGGAAGAGGGTGACAATAATCAATGGTTCAGGTTGCATTTCAGTTTGCCAGAGAAAGGCATAGCACCACCAGGAGTACCAGCGAAACCGCTCCCATGACTATGCCGATATAGCCGGTGACCAGTCCGCCAACCGCCAATCCATGTCCTCCCATTGATTCAGGTTGATTGGTGATTTCGGCCCTTGCCATATGTCCGCAGTAAACAGCCGGGATGCCAAAGAGGAGGCCGAGAGGGAAAAATAAAATCGAGACAATTCCCAGCACCAGACTGGTGACGGCCATTCCATGCGCTTTTGGTGGAGGTTGGTAAAGGGGGATCCAAGGCAGTCCTTGCAGGGGCCCGACGAATTCAGGGAATGAACCCAGCGGTTGCCAGTGTTCCCCGCCGCTGACCCGTGCCATGGTATGCCCACTGGCGCGTCCTTCACGGATCCATTGGGAGAGCTCTTCGCCTGTGACCGGACCGCGGGCACGGTTGTCTCCACCAATAATTTCGTAGGTGTTCACGGCAGGGAGGTCATTTATCCGAGCATTGCTCCGATCATTCCAATATTGGGGATCACTGCTACGATTGTCTCCAAAGATCCACCAATGATGGCAATCCAGCTATGAACTTGACCCTTAACCTGCGGGTTGGATTTTGCATTTTTGAGGCCCTTGACGCCAAGCACCACAACACTGATTGTGTAAATGAGGCCAATAACGGGAATACACATCATGATCAGGCCGCCCACACTCATGTAGTATCCGATTAGGGCCTGTTTGTTTTTGTAGGGGATGATTCCTCCGGTGGCATCGCCTTGCTCTTGATGGGGTGCAGCTAAAGGAGGGGCAACGGGGGCTGAGACACCAAATTCTGGAGCGAATTCAGTGAATTCTGAGAGTCGCCGCCACTGGTTTTCACCCACCCTGCAGGCCATGGACTGGGCGTTGGCACGACATTCAGTAATCCATTCGCGAATCTTGGCCTCATCGACTGGACCGTGTTTCTGGTCATCTCCACCAATAATATGATACATGAGTTATTTCCAAACGCGGGCGGCGTTGGGTACCCCGGTATGGAACTGGTTCTATCAAATAACCGGGCTTTGAGCGAGTTCTATCTCGCTTCGGTCTCGGGAATGGTCAGCCACGTGAAGGGTGCGGCGGGGATGTTGCGGGCAATACCCAGAGAAAGAAACAAGACCGCAATCCAGATTAAAGGCAGGTTGCACTCTGGCTGAACCAGAGGCACGGGCATTTCCCCGGTGCGCTGCCAATCACGAATCCACAGGATAAAAAGATAGCCCGCAATCGGTAGTGACAAGACAAAACCGGGGTGGAAACGAAAGGCTTCTATTACCCGTCCGTGGGTGATCGCATGGGTGGCACGCAAGCCTCCGCAGCCGGGACAGTCATAACCGGTGGCTTTCTTGAAGCCGCACTGGGGATAGTACTGTTGATTGGAAACCGGTTCATATTGAGCAATAAAAACAACCAGAGACACCAGTGTGATGGCTGTCAGGGGGGGGATCAGTTTCCACCACTTTTTCCTCTCGGTGCATGCCGCCTGCGAAGGGCAATCAATAATGGGAGGTTCTTTTTCCACGCTAGGCGGTCAGGCTGGCGAGCTTGGAGGCTGCGTGTCCATCGTCAATGACTGCGGCAGCCAGTTCCATTCCGGTGCTGATGGTATCAGCTTTGTTGGCGACGAAGA
>JASLKQ010000106.1 GCA_030747505.1 Verrucomicrobiota bacterium
GACGGCGGAAGGTCTTCAAGATCATCTTCTTTGATGACAGGTAGCTTCACTTCTGATTTCGGATGATTCAAAAAAAATCGTGAAGGAGCATATAGAGGCACGTGAGGAAGACGAAATCCCACAGCCATAAAAAAAGGCTTACCAAAATCGCGCTTCAACTCCTTTGCTGCCCACCGAGCATTAATCACATCTCGAAACTGTTCTTCAGGCAAATCAATTGAACCAAAATCACGAACCCGTATTTTCGGCAATCGTGAAACTGGTTTTACACGAAATTGATTGTTTCGAGCATCTGGACTAGTTTTGAAATCGTTCCACTCATCGGCATAGGGTTTTCCGTGATATATTTTACCTCGCCCTAAAACATAATAACCACTAGCCTTGAATTGTGATGGAATGGTCATAGCCCCCTTAAGTGCAGGCGCAAGGTGCAAGGGTTGCTTCAACTCATAGACACCCGAAGTGGATGGACGAACTCCAGTAAGTAGACTCACGCGAGACGGATTGCAAATAGGGGCTTGGCAATGAGCATTGGTAAATAACACCCCACTCTTTGCCAAACTATCAATATTAGGAGTCTTCGCCTGCGAATTACCGCCAAGACAGCCAATCCAATCATTCAAATCATCAATGGCAATGAATAAAACATTTGGGGGATTGACCTGATCAGCATGCGACCGAACAAAACAAAAAACAAACACCACTAACGCTATACAGCTTACCAACCTCATACTAAAACTTCTTAATCTTACTTTGCATGAAAATAATTAATCAAGATTCGTGTGCATCTGCTCCTTAGTCGGTGTCTTGGAAGGAACACCATCTTTAGGGATCTTTACCTTAGCCGTCCAAAGAATAGCATTGAGCATTAGTTTGCGGTTGTCGTCGTGCTGCCAGTTCATGTGGACATGACCGCCAGTGAAACCAAAACCGCGCCCGCCATCGGCGCGCTCATACGCCCAAGCTACATGCTGTGTCTCGCCGTTAGCAACCGCTTTGCGTACGGTAGGATTACCACTGCGCGCACCATCTGGACGCTTCAACGTCGAAGCAGGCGGTACATCCGTAAGAATAGGGGTAACGCCCTTCATCTCCTTCACAAATCGCATATGATAATACCATTCATCGTTAACGCTAAATGGCTTCACACCGTTCCAAATCTCATGTTTGCGCGGCTTGAATTTAGGAATCCAGTGTGGGTTTACGCTCCAGTGCAAATCACAAAAACCACCCATCCACTCAAGGAACTTGTCAGCTGGATCTCCCTTCACCGCCTCGGTTGACCAATGAATCATTACCACTCCCTTACCCTTTTTCATTAATGCATCGAATTCGTTCAGCTTTCGATTCAGCACATGCCCTCCATGGCCAGTACAGAAAATCACAATTGTATCTGCATCATCCAAAACACGATCGTCCTTTGGATAACCAATATCCTTGAGCACAAAGGCCTCCACCTGCAATCCAGATTCATTGATCGCCTTGGCCAGCAACATATTCCCGGCCCGATGTTCATGCGACAACCGCCCGTGACTCGGTTTACCCGAGATGAACACTACCTTGGACTTATCAGCCCCCTCAACTGCTACGCCAGACAATATTCCGACAAGCATATATAGATTAAGGATTAGTTTTTTCATTGGTAAATTAGTCCACTTTCCAAGGCCACGGTTTTACGCGTGCGCGAATGGCCCATTTTTCCCATTTGGCAGAGAGAGTCTTCACCTTGTCGGGATGTTTTTTAGCAAGATCATTTTGTTCACTACGATCGACCTCCATGTCGTAGAGCTGCCACGGATGTAACTTGGCATTACGCCCAGAGTCACCATAACGAACAAGCTTCCATTTGCCATCACGGACAGCCCCATTAAGGTGGTGATCAAAATAAAGAGCATCTTTTCGTACAAGTGCACCTCCACGAAAGGCGGGTAATAGGCTTACACCTTCAACCGGCTGGACTTGATGTTCACCAAACTTACGCGGATGCTTCACTCCTGCGGCATCAAGGCAGGTGGACATAAGGTCGATGAGATGCCCAGGTTGCCGCTCAATTCTCCCATTGTTTTTTTGATCGATACCTTTCGGCCACGATACAATAAATGGCGAAGAAATTCCGCCTTCATGAGCGAAATGCTTATACTCACGAAACGGAGTATTGGAGACATTCGCCCAACCGCGACCAACACCCGTAAATGTATCCTCAGGCCCAGCCATAGCATCCGGTCCATTTTTCACAGGCCTTCCATCTCGAGTTTGCATTGGCGGCCAAATCTTCGTTTGAAAACCGTCACGACCGAGTGGTTTGTATTTCCTATTGTATGGCTTTTGACTGTATCTACCGAAACCCTCAGCACAGGCCCCGTTGTCCTGAAGGTACATAATAAGCGTATTATCCAATGTCCCTTGCCGTTTAAATTCGTCAACAATTCGACCAATGCCACGATCCATATTATCTATCATTGCCGCGTATACTTCCATGTTGCGGATATCCCACTTCTTGTTAGGCATCTTCTCCCAATCATCGGATTGAGGCGATAGCTCTAGATCCTTACGAACTAAACCAAGCTCCTTCAACCGCGCAAAACGCTTTGCACGAACCTCCTGAAAACCACCATCGTACACACCTTTGTAACGAGCGATATCTTCCGGCAACGCATGCATCGGCCAGTGCGCAGTAGTATAAGACACATAGAGAAACAACGGCTTATCCGGCGACTCTTTCGCATGTTCCTTTAGAAACGTCACCGCATTATCACTTATAGCATCAGTGTAATAGTACGTCTTAGGCTGATACTTTTTATCGTTCTCCGGCGTAATAAATTTGTTGTCGCGACACAAGGTAGCTGGATCATAAAAACTGCCTGCACCAATAATCGTGCCATAAAATTTTTGGAATCCCCGCTGCAATGGCCAGTTATCCTTCGGGCCTTGAGGTCGTGTATGCTTGGTCACATGCCATTTACCGCTCATGTATCGCCGATATCCACCCATACCGAGAGCTTCAGCAATAGTCACTACATCTCGACCAAGCTCACCACGATACCCTGGTAGCTTATTGTCGCCAGTCATCAACCCTATGCCAGCCTGATGCTGATACATCCCCGTGAGCAATGAAGCCCGCGTCGGACAACAGCGTGAAGTGTTATAAAATTGAGCAAAACGCAGCCCATTTTCCGCTAGCTTATCCAACACTGGTGTATTGATCTCACTGCCATAACAGCCGATATCCGAAAAGCCCATATCATCAGCCATTATGATCACAATATTCGGCTGCTTGGACGCCTGAACGCTTAGCGCCTGGCCAAGCGCCAACAGAAGAATGATGAGTCGTTGCACGCGGTGAGTCTCCGCTTGACCAAGCGGCAGGTCAAGAAAGCGTGTGCTTGGCCTCAGGCGATAATGTCCTCGATCACATGGCCAAAATCCACTTCGAGACGCTTGTGCCCGGGGACTTCCAACTTGTGCGGATCGATGCCCATGAGGTGGTTGATCGTGGCGTGAACGTCAGTCACGTAGTGGGGAGCCTGGACGGCATGATAGCCCAGTTCGTCGGTCGACCCGTTGGTTACGCCACCCTTGATTCCACCGCCGGCCATCCAGACGCTAAAGCCAAATGAATGGTGATCCCGGCCATCGGCACCCTGGGAACCGGGGGTGCGACCAAACTCGGTGGCGAACACGACGATGGTGTCCTCGAGCAGTCCCCGTCGTTTCAAATCCTTCAACAAGCCCGCCGTGGGAAGATCCACCTGACGTGACAACTTGGAGTGCCCGTTTTTCAAGCCCGAGTGATTGTCCCATGCGCCTGCCGCGCCGTCGCCGTGCATGATCTGGATAAACCGAACACCGCGTTCAGAAAGTCGCCGGGCCGCCAGCAACTGTTGACCAAAGGACTTGGTCTCGTTTTGATCGATCCCGTAAAGCTTTTTCGTTTCAGAAGATTCCTGCGAAAAATCAAGCGCATCCGGAACCGCTGTCTGCATACGAAAAGCCAGCTCGTAAGATTTTATACGAGCCTCGATGACCGGGTCGAGCGGGTATTGTTTCGCCGCTAAGCGGTTGAGTTTGTTGGTCAAATCGAGATTCCGCCGCTGTTCCGCAGCCGTCATCCCGTTGCTTGATTTGGCATAATCGAGGGGATTTTTTGGATCGATCTTCAGGTTGACCGCTTCATAGGCAGGGCCAAGGTAGTGGGCATCCTTCTTGTCAAAAAAGCGCGGGCCGATGTTGATGAACTGCGGCAGGTTTTTACTGAGCGAACCGAGGCCGTAATTGATCCATGCACCGATGGTCGGGACGCGCGGATCCAAAAAATGTCGACCGGAATGAAACTGAATCTGGGCACCATGATTATTGTCGCTCGTCCACATGGAACGAATAAAGGCAATGTCATCGGCACAGGATCCGATGTTCGGAAACCAGTCGCTTATCTCAATGCCCGACTGACCATATCGCTTGAAGCCGGTCTGCATGGGAAAGATCTTCGTACGGGTATGCCCATTAGCATCGCCCTTGATTGGGATGCGCAGCTTCCGAATCTTCGAGGCATCGAGCACGCTCTTGTAGGGAGTTTCGCTGATTGACTTTCCGGCAAACTCGTTCAGAGCAGGCTTTGGGTCAAAGCTCTCCATGTGACTGACACCGCCGCGCATGAATAACCAAATCACCCGTTTGGCTCTAGGTATAAAATGGGGTTTGCCGTCCGGCCGGTTTTGCGTTTCAGCGGCCATGATGCCGTTCACCGCTAGGGCACCAAAGCCAAGCGCGGATTGCAAAAGCGCCCGCCTGGACATCGCGATTGGATCGTCTTGAGTCATCGAATCATCAGGAAGTCGTTGAGGTTGATCAGGGCATGAATAAAGTGCTCGCGCTTGGGCTGCACCTCCAAATACGCGAGACTTTCAGCCAACTCAGCTTGCGCTGGAGGCCGGGAAAGAATCTTTGAAAATGCAGCCCGGACGAATACCTCAGGACTCATTTCAGGCTCGAACAAAGCCGCGATTTGTTTCGCCGAGGCTGCCGCGATTTGACTGTTCATCATCGCCAGCGCCTGCTGGGGCACAATGCTCTCGCTGCGTCGGTAGCAGGCGAACACATCGGCATCGTCAAACGTCGCCAAGAACCTCGAACGCCCGTCTCTGGAATGAAAGAAATAGAGGCCGCGCCGACGGGCGTTGGGAGTAGGCGTGACCGACGGTCCGCCCTGAGCCAGATCAAGCGTCCCCGCCAAGTGAAGCAGGCTGTCCCGAACAACCTGCGCCTCCATTCGACGAACGTTCATTCGCCAGTAATGGAGATTACCCGGATCGGCGGCAAGAGTGTTCTCGTCTGCACCAAGATTGGATGAACTGCGCTGCCAAGCCTTCGACGTGAGAATCAGGCGGTGCAGATGTTTCATGTCCCATCCGGACTCGATGAATTCAACGGCCAAATAATCCAACAGGTCTTGATGCAGTGGTCTAGGTGCCCTTAAGCCAAAATCACTGACTGTCTCAACCAGCGGTGTCCCGAAATGTCGCAACCAGATGTGATTCACGGCCACCCGGGCTACCAAAGGATGATCACGGTGCGTCAACCAATTCGCCAGCGCTGTTCTTCGTCCGCTGCTGGTTCTCGGGTAACCTCCTTCCGAAGGCAGGGCATCCTTGTTCGGCGTGTTAATCAGGGATACCTGACTGAACCGTAGTGGTTCAAGATCCGGAAACTTTTCAGCCTGAAGATCCGCAATCAGTCTCTTAATCTTCTTTTCAGCCTCGGCTGTTTTTTTTGAGTCGAGCAGGTCAACTCTCGCCTTGGCCAAGCCGGCTTCGATTTGTTTTTCCCCCGCGGTCTCCGCTGAACCGTTGCCCTCTTTTCTGAAAACGGCGTTGTCCGCATCAATTCGCGCCTTGCCAAAGGCATACTCCGCCTTGGCCAATCGCAGTTTTGCTTCCGCCAGATTGATCGTCTCAACCGTTACAGTCGCCTTGCCCCCGCTACCTGCTCGTTCGAGGAAAACCTGAGTCGGCAAGCGCCTGATTTCAACACCATGAAAATCCGCAACAGCATCGTAAGCAAGAAGCTGCACAGCACCGGGTTGACGTCGCGGCAGGGTGTAGGCGAAAAGAAATTCCCCATCCAACGTAACGTTGACCAACTGATCGCGAACCTTCAGGCCAAGCGTATAAATTTGATTCAGTTTGATCGACCTCTTTGCAACGGCCTGAGTGTACTTGTCCTTCCCTTTGATGGTGTGGGCCAAATGCACCTTGGCCCCGAATACGCTGGTATACACGAAGTGCGAATTATCCCCACTCTTATCGACGTCGAATCGAATCCCGGTCGATTTCCATTTTTGACCACCGGTCGTTTTAAACTTTAACTCCAGTTCGAAATCCCGGGGATGGTTAACTTTTGAGCGAAGGTAGGTTGTGTCAAACGAGGATTTGGTAATGGAAAGCGAATCATCCTGATAACGCGAATCACTGCCAAAAACAGTCCAGAGATCCGGCCGGGGTTTGCTAAAGTCATCGGTCAGGATTGTCTCACCCTTAACGGGCTTGATGCTTTTGCTTTTCGCTCGCTTCTCTTTCTGGGCCGCCTTCTTGAGTTTAAGTTTCTCCAGTTGAGCTTCAGCCTCCGTTACCTTTGCCAACTTTTGTGAAAGGAATCCCTGCTGGACGAATTTCTGCATGTCAGGCCGCCAAGCTTCGAGCGGAAGTTCGACCGGTTTGGGAGGCTCCCATCCACTTGCCAAGAACGCCGGGGGTGCCGCGCTAATCTTCCTGTTTTTATCTACCTTACTTTCATCACCTCGCTCGTGGAGATAGGTGGCGGCACCAAGGTTCCCGTCGTAAACGCGGGTGATGCCATTCTTCGCCAAATCCAACGGCCCCGGCATGGCATCGACACGGACCTGATACGGCTCGAAAATCGCCCGGAACTTGTAGTAATCGAGGTGGTCAATCGGATCGTATTTATGGTCGTGGCACTTGGCGCAATTCATGGTCAACCCCATGAAGGCCTTGCCCGTATGTTCAACCGTATTATCGAGCCAGGTCGTTCGGTTGAATTTGTAGTAACTTCTGGCCAGAAAACCGGTGGCCGCTACCGTCTCCAAATCCTCCGGGGCTATTTCATCAGCAGCCAGCATCTCTCGAACCATTTGGTCGTAGCCTTTGTTTTCATTGAGCGAGGTAACCATCCAGTCCCTCCAGCGCCAAAGTTGTTTCTGGCTGTCACGCACCTCATCGCCAAGGCCGTACCAGTCCGAGTAACGCCAGACATCCATCCAGTGCCGGGCCCAGCGCTCTCCGTGGTAGGGACTGGCGAGCAACTCTTCCACGATGGATTCCCAACGTCGTTCATCCTGCAACTGCTTCTCCGTGGGCGGCAACCCGATGAGGTCAAGGTAAAGGCGGCGGATGAGAATCGTGCGTTCGGCTGGAGGCTGGGCCTTCAATCTATGCTTGACCAAGCGGGCCTCCAATAAATCGTCAATGGGATTGCCTGCGTTGCCCGGCATCGGCACGCATTTTGGCACCTGAAATGACCAATGTTCCCGCGGATCCGCCTCAGCTATTTCGCTCTGTGGCACCGGCGCACCGGCAGCAATCCACTCGCGAATCGCCTTGATCTCCTCCAACTTCAGCGGCACTCCTTCCGGTGGCATGCGTTCGCCCGCATCCGCCGCTGTCAACCGCACGAGCAATTCACCCGCCTCCGCTTGGCCAAGTGCCAGCACATCTCCACGCTTACTCCCCTTTCGCAAATTTTCAGCCGAGTCCACTCGCAACCCGGCCTTCTGCTTGAGAGCACCGTGACAGGCGTAACAACGCTCCTTGAGCACCGGCTTGATGTCACGCAGATATTCTTCAACACCTGCGATTGCTATCACGGTGTTGAAAAGAAAAATGGCGAACAACCGGGTCATGAAGGCCAGATTCTTCTATCGCCTAAACGGCAGGTCAAGTCAGCTCACGCTTAGCCAAGCGTAAAATGAAATCAAAACACCATACCCAGACTCAGCAGAAAACGGTCGCCATTGCCATGATCCAGCGTACCCTGACGATTGTGAAAATCATGTTTCCACTCCAATCTCATATGAGTGACATCATTAAAGTTCCAATAAATCGCAGGCCCAGCTAAAAGATTCTCGGTTCCATTGGCCTTATAGAGAAAATCAGTTTCCCACAAGATTTGGCTATTAGTTCCCATAGGATAAAACTTGTATCCCAAATCGAGAGACAATTTAGTTTCGGCAGGTTTTTCATTTTCAAATAACCAGAAACTGGCAGAGCTTAGAAAAGCAAGTCGGGATGTTTCAAAGTCGTAACTCAAACCCAGACCACCACCCCATTCATTATCATAGATTTCGTAATTATCCTCCCCTGCCAAAGGCACACGCAACATTGGCTTAAACCCCCAAGACCCACTTCTGCCATCTAGATTAAAATATTTCTTTAAGGGCAAAGCCAATGTGGCATCTCCTATACCGTTATCATGTTCAACCTGCTTACCACCCAAACCATCAGGCATCTCTCGACGGGCATTGAGAACGTATGGAATCTTGTAAGTTAATCGAATGGATCGATCCCAAGTGTAGACTCCCTGAAAATGCAGAAGATGCACATC
>JASLKQ010000107.1 GCA_030747505.1 Verrucomicrobiota bacterium
ACCGACAACGGTTTTGAAGACCGTGGGGGCCACCAGGCACCCTCAACTCTCCGGATTGTGTTTTGCCCGCTGATTGGAGGGCAAAAGGCAAAAGATTTTATTCTACAGTCCGCGGATGGACTGCAGTACTGCTTCAGGCTTCGGGAATTCTCCGGTAGCCCGCTTGGAATATACCAGCTTATCATTTGCTGTGACTTCAAACACACCACCGGAGCTGGGGATCAGTTCCAATGAGGCAATGCGCTGCTTCAGCTTCAGCAATCGGTCCGCCAAACTGACGGCCTGCGGCTCATAGTTTCAAGCCGCGCAATATTCAATACGCACCTTCATGGTTCGTTTTCAATCTACGCTTTTTTTGTTTTTTTGGCCAGCTCAATGCGGCTTGAATCTCTCTCTTTCCTTGGGCAAAGTGTCTTTGTGAAGCGTTTTCTCCTTATTCTATTGGGCCTGTGTCTGATGACTCCGGCACTAACTGTAGTCGCAACCTCACGGCCCAATATTATCATTGCCGTGGCTGATGACATGGGCTGGAGCGATATTGGTTGTTACGGTGGCGAGATTAATACCCCCAACCTGAACGCGCTGGCGAAGGAGGGTGTGCGGTTTACCCAGTTCTATAACACAGGCCGCTGTTGTCCCACCCGCGCAACACTTTTATCAGGGGTGTACGCGCACCAGGCAGGGATCGGCTGGATGATGAGTAATCAGAACTTGCCTGGCTTCAAGGGCGATCTGGGTAAAAACGTGCGGACGATTGCTGAAGTCATGAAGAGTGCGGGGTATGCCACCTACATGGCCGGGAAATGGCATGTGACGCCACATGTGAAACCTGAAGGACCCAAATATAACTGGCCGCGTCAACGTGGGTTCGATCGTTTTTATGGGACTATTCATGGGGCGGGGAGTTTCTTTGATCCCAATTCACTTACGCGTGAAAACACCCAGGTTTCCCCGCTGACAGATAAGGAGTATCAAACTGATGAATTTTATTATACTGATGCGATCAGTGACCATGCGGTGCGCTACATCAAGGAACATCAGGGGGATGAACCGTTCTTCATTTACGTGGCTTACACCGCGCCCCATTGGCCGATGCATGCCAAGGAAAAGGATATAGCCAGATATAAAGGAAAATATGATGCAGGTTGGGATGCCATGCGCAACGCGCGTTATGAGCGGCAGGTGAAGATGGGCTTGATTGATCCCAAGTGGAAGATGTCACCGCGTGACCGGTCCGCCCCCGCATGGGAAGAGGCAAAGAATAAGCAGTGGGAGATTCGCCTCATGGAAACCTACGCCGCTATGGTTGCCAATATGGATGCAGGCATGGGCAGGGTGGTAAATGCCCTAAAAGAAACTGGAGAGTATGACAACACCCTCATTCTGTTCCTTGCCGATAACGGAGGTTGTGCCGAAGGCATGGGCCGACGTAATGGCATTCAGTATCGAGACAAAGATCCTCAACAGATTAAACCAATGGGCAAAGGAGACTTGCAGTTTGATATGGTTCCCAGGCGTACCCGTGATGGTCGTGTGGTAAAGCAGGGGACTGAAGTGGTGACTGGTGGTCCCGACACCTATCATGGCTATGGGCTTTCCTGGGCCAATGCCAGCAATACGCCTTTCCGTGAATACAAACACTGGGTGCACGAGGGCGGCATTAGCTCGCCACTCATTGCCCATTGGCCTAAAGGCATTGATAAGGATCGACAGGGCAAACTCGAAAACCAGCCGGGGCATTTGATCGATCTTATGGCGACCTGTGTTGATTTAGGGAAGGCCAAGTATCCCGTCAAGGTTGGCGGCACCGCCATCGTGCCACTGCAGGGCACTTCCTTGGCTCCTGCTTTTAATGGAAGGGATATCGGTCGAGAAAAACCAATTTACTGGGAGCACGAGGGCAACCGTGCCATGCGTGAAGGGAAATGGAAACTGGTCGCTAAGGGAGCCAGTGGACCATGGGAGTTGTATGATATTGAGGCTGATCGTACTGAACTAAATAATTTAGCTGAAAAAGAAATGGCGCGGATGAGCGAAATGGCCGAGCGCTGGGAGGCGTGGGCCAAAGAGGCTTTGGCCAAGCCGTGGCCTTGGGGAGCCAAGAAGATCAGGTTTTCCAAGAAGAATAACTTCACCCTAAAACAGGGCGATCATTTACCGCAGAGCGAAGCTCCCATGGTACGCAAGCGTGGGTTCAGTGTCGCAGCAACAGTGGAAACAAAAGGTAATGATGGGGTGATTGTCGCCCAGGGCGGAACCAACCACGGTTGGGCATTGCACGTGTGGAAGGGTCAGTTGCGTTTTGTGACCCGGCACGGAGGCAGGCAGACTTCCCTAATGGTTGAGGAGCCTCTTTCGAAATCTGCAGTAAAAATATTTGCTGAATTAAACGCTGACGGCACCGTGACATTGAGGGTGGATGACAAGGTGGTGATTGAGGGGAAGACTCCAGGGTCTATGCTTGATATGCCCTTGGATGGATTGGAGGTGGGTGAGGATCGCAACGGTGCGGTGGGAGAATATCCAGCCAATCAAAAATTTAAGGGAATCATAAAAAGAGTTTCCTTGAGACTTCACAAGTAACCGCTTCAGGGCAACAAAAAAGCCGCCCGATTGGGGCGGCTTGAATTTCTTGAAAAGGTGACTTACTTGTTGCCAGCTTTTTTGTCCTGAGAGTTGCCAACGGCTCCTCCCAGAAGGCCGCCACCAATAGCACCTATAGCAGCACCTTCAGCACCACGTCCTTTTTGGTGACCGATAATGGCTCCGGTAAGGCCTCCAAGTACGGCACCGGTTGCGGCACCTCTTTCTGTGTTGTTCATGGGCCCTGCACAGCCCGAGAGAATTACGGCTGCAGTCATGCCGGTAATAATATACTTTTTCATAATTTAACGTGCTCTTTTGACGCACCAATCTCCCCCTGTTATTCAAATATTTCAAGTGGAAACCGGTTGAACTTGCTCTCTGTGGGCCAGAACCCACAATCAGCACATGAAGTTATCCCGCCGAGATGCCCTGAAGGCAGGGGCGTTGAGCCTTGCCACAACCGCCGCCGTTTCCGCACAAACGCCACGGACCGGATTGGATTCGAATTTTAAGATCACCAAAGGCCGCATTCGTCAGTCGGTCATGGGATGGTGCTTCAAGCCGATGCCGACACTGGAACTGGCCAAGCATTGCAAGGCGATTGGGCTTGAAGCGATGGAGGGCATATCCTCAGCAGATTATCCCGCGGTGCAAAAGTTGGGCTTAAAGATATCACTGGTCGGCAGTCATGGTTTCAAGAAAGGTCCCTGTGTTGCCGGTAACCGCGACATGGTGGTTGAGAAGCTAAAAAGCGGCATTGACCTTGCCTCGAAGATTGGCGCCAAAAGTGTCATTACATTCACCGGCATGCGTGAAAAAGGTCTTACCGATAAAGCCGGCTCGAAGAACTGCGTGGACGCGTGGAAAACAGTGATGCCGTACGCTGAGAAAAAGAAAATTAATCTGGTGCTCGAACATCTCAATACCCGTGATGATAGCCACCCGATGAAGGGGCATCCGGGGTACTTTGGAGAGGACGTCGATCACTGTGCTGAACTCATTGGTAAGGTTGGTTCGCCCAATATGAAGCTGCTTTTTGATGTGTACCACGTTCAGATCATGAATGGAGATGTAATCCGCCGCATCAGGCAGTACAAGGATCTGATTGGCCATTATCACACTGCGGGGAATCCGGGTCGTGCTGAACTGGATGACTCACAGGAAATCAATTATCCTGCGGTGATACGTACCATTGTGGAGACGGGCTACAAGGGTTTTGTTGCGCAGGAATTTATCCCCACATGGGATGACCCGGTTGCGGCGCTGCGTCATTCGGCGATGGTATGCGATGTTTAGCCGCTTGCCCTTTGGGTTTCAAGAGAGCACCCTAGGCCATGTACCGTTTCTTTTTTCTTATAGGGTTCGTGGCGTTTTCCATTAAAGCGGAGGTCAAACTTCCGGCTGTGTTTAGTGACCACATGGTGTTGCAAAGAAGCAATGTCGCGCCGGTGTGGGGCTGGGCGGAGCCGGGCGAGAAAGTGACGGTCCAATTTGGAGGCCAGACCAAAAGCGCTGCTGCTGGAGATGACGGCAAATGGATGGTGCGCCTGGATGCCATCAACAATACCAAGGCTGTCGGGGAGCTGAAGGTTTCTGGGAAAAATACTGTTACAATAAAGGATGTGCTGGTCGGAGAAGTATGGGTGGCTTCAGGTCAGTCCAATATGGCGATGACGGTTGGGCGATGCCTGAATGCGGATCAGGAAGCTGCTGCGGCGAAGTTCCCGAAGATTCGAATGTTCATCACCAAGCGTAATGCGCAACTCAATCCGCAGGCTGATCTGGAAGGTTCCTGGGTGGTTTGTTCCCAGGAAACAGTAAAGAGTTTTTCAGGCACCGCTTATTTTTTTGGCCGAACCCTCCACGACAAGCTCAAGGTGCCTGTTGGCATCCTGCATTCCTCCTGGGGTGGTACAGCCATTGAGGCGTGGACCAGCATCGATGTTCAGGAGAAAAGTAACAAGCTTGGTTCAGTTTTGGATAAGTGGAAGAACAAGGCGGCTGCCAACCAGAACCGTCCGGCCAATTTATTTAATGGGATGATTCAACCTCTCATTCCCTACGGTATCCGGGGAGGTATCTGGTATCAGGGTGAGCGCAATTCCAAAACGGTGGAAGGGGCCAAACTGTATGGCCATCAACTGCCCCTGATGATTAATGACTGGCGTCGGCGCTGGGGGCAGGGAAATTTTCCCTTCCTCTGGGCTCAGTTGCCTAATTACAAGAAACGCAGTGAGGATCCCAATGCACTCAGTGTATGGGCTCACACGCGTGAAAGCATGGCCAAGACCCTTTGGCTGCCCAATACCGGCATGGCCACTACCATAGATATTGGTGAGGCACGCGACATTCACCCCAAGAACAAGCAGGATGTGGGTAAGCGTTTGGCCGGATGGGCGCTGGCTGAGTTCTACAATCAGAAAGATGCAATCATAACCGGCCCGATGTATGCCTCTCATAAAGTAAAGGGATCAAAGGTATTGATCCAATTGAATCACGCCACAGGCCTTAAGGTGAAGGGCGATGGTGACTTGGCCGGATTTGCCGTTGCTGGAATAGACAAACAATTTCACTGGGCCAAGGCAACAATCGGCAAGGATGGAATGGTGGAGGTTTCGTGCAAGGAGGTGCCTGAGCCGGTGGCCGTGCGATACGCGTGGGGTGATAATCCCAAAGTGAATCTCATCAACAAGGCCGGGTTGCCCGCAGCACCCTTCCGCACTGATGACTGGTAATATGAAATATATTTATACACTTATTTTTTGTGTTGCTCTCTCCGCTTATGCGGAGGATCAACCAAATATCCTATGGATTTCTGCCGAGGACATCAGTCCGCATCTGGGCTGCTACGGCGATTCACAAGCGATTACACCCAACCTCGATCAATTGGCAAAGGAGGGCGTGCGCTACACGCACGCCTTTACCACCGCGGGAGTTTGCGCGCCGTGCCGCTCAGGCATCATTACGGGGATGTACCAGACGACCATCGGTACCCACCATATGCGCTGCAACGCTCAGTTGCCGGCACACATCAAGCCGTTCCCGGTTTACCTGCGTCAGGCGGGTTATTACTGTACCAATAATTCCAAGAAAGATTACCAGTTCAAAGAACCAAAAGACACATGGGATGAATCGGGAGGCAAGGCGCATTGGCGCAAACGAAAATCCGGTCAGCCTTTTTTCTCTGTATTCAATTTTACCGGATGTCACGAGAGCGGCATCGCAGGCGAGGCGAAATACAAGTCAGTCACCCAAAAACTGAAGGCTTCGCAGCGGCAAAATGCCAACGAACTGAAACTGCCACCCTACTATCCTGACACCCCGATTGTGCGAGAGGACTGGAAGCGCAACTACGAGCTGATCACGGCCATGGATGCGTGGGCGGGTGGCTTAATTAAACAACTAAAAGCTGATGGGCTTTATGAGAATACCATCATCATTTTCTGGAGTGACCATGGCGTTGGCCTGCCACGGGCCAAGCGTTGGCTGTATGATTCAGGCACACGGATTCCATTAATTGTGCGCCAGCCTGGGGGGAAGGCAGGGGTGAGCGATCGGCTGGTCAGTTCCATTGATTTTGGCCCCACGGCACTGAAACTGGCAGGGTTGAAAGTTCCCAGACACATGCAGGGAAGATCCTTCATCCACGGTCAAGCGCGAGATTACATATACGGGGCGCGCGATCGAATGGATGAGCGTTACGACATCATCCGCAGCGTGCGCGACAAGCGTTACCGCTACATTCGAAACTACGAGCCACTTAAGACCTATTACCAGTACATGAATACGCCCGAAAAGGGCGCCACGATGAAGGAGATTCGGCGTGTGGCTAAAGCGGGCAAACTGCCGGTAGCGGCAAAATTGTTCATGGCACCCGCCAAGCCTGCCGAGGAGTTATATGATTTGGATAATGATCCGCATGAGATCAATAATCTTGCCGCAGAAAAAAAATATGCTGCTAAACTAAAGGAACTTCGCGAGACACACGCGCAATGGGTGCGTGATACGGGTGACTTGGGGCTGCTGCCTGAAGCGGAGATTGAGATTCGTGAGAAGGGGGCAGGCGCCCGGTTCAATATTCTCAAGGGTAAAAACGAATTAAACGCCCAGCTCGGCAACGTTGCGGCAATGGCATCAGCCGGTGTTTATGCACTTCCATCAATGTTGCAGGCCATGCGGCATCCGGATGCTGCCGTGAGATATTGGGCTGCAACCGGCGTGGGTAATATTGGCCCAGAGGCCGCCAATGCGCGCCAGTCAATGATCAAGGCGTTGAAAGATACATCCCCCAGTGTTCGCATCGCTGCAGCTCGAGCCTTGGCCAAGCTGGGCGACGTAAAATCGGCCCTGCCGGTTTTGGAGGCCGAACTAAAAAGTGAACATCAATGGGGACGATTGGCAGCAGCCATTGTGCTTGATGAAATGGACGGGCAGGCGAAGCCGTCCATCCCGGCCTTGAAAAAGGCGCTGGTCAATCAGCCCAATAAGTATATCGTGCGCGTCGCAAACCGTGCTCTCAATGAACTACTGGGTACGGATAATGTGGTGCGTTAATTTATTATAATGAGACTAAAGTTTTTTCTTCTTACCGGATTATTCACCGCTGGCTTGGCGGTGGCAAAACCTCCATCGGGCTTTGGGACACCTGATACTGAAATCATTTTGGGCACAAAGCATGGGCAGATGCGCTTTGATCAGGAGGCGCTTGCGGTAAGGCCGGGAGCGAAAGTGAAGTTGGTGCTCAAGAATACCTGCGAGATGTTGCACAATTGGGTCCTGGTTAAAGGAGGGGTTGTCGATCGGGATCGTGTGTCGGGAAAGGCACTGCAGCTCGGTGCCCAGAGTATGGTAAAGCATTTTGTGCCGGAGGATTCGGCTATCCTCGCCAGTAGCCAGATCGCCATGCCCGGTAAAACCGTGGAGGTGTATTTTAAGGCACCGGTGATTGAAGGTGATTATCCTTATGTTTGCACGCTCCCGGGTCACGCATTCACGATGGTGGGAACACTGGCTGTAACAAGCAACACCAAGGCTGCGCTAACTCGCCTCAATAAGGCCAAGCCAAGCGTCCGTGCACAGTGGCCTTTACTAGTTACGAACAAACCGCTTTTACAGCGTGCGTTTGTGCAGGATTCGCCGGCTCGGTCTATCAGTGTAGGTTTGCCGGGGGGGGTGAATTATCTTTTCGATGCCGAAACCTGCACGGTGATGTACGGATGGGCGGGGGATTTTCTCGACGTGGGTCCGGACCGAAAGGGTCGAGGGGGACGGCATTGCAAGATTCTTGGAAAACGTTTTGAGGTTGGCTCAAATGGTGCGCTGAAGATCGACGGGGAAAAGCCAGTCTTTGAAGGCTACAGTCGCCTTGGGATGCCTCAGATGCATTATCATGTGGGGGAAACCAGAGTGAGTCAAACAGTGACGCTTCATGTAGGCTTGGTGGGAGGAGTATTGAAGCGGGGGTTACAGTACACTTTCAAGGTGGACAACGCCAAAGGAAAGGTGGCCTTGAATCTCAATCCGGCGCAGGTGCTGGCTGAATCCAGCACTGGAAAATGGAATTCTGACAAGACCGTGTTGAGCCTCAAGCCAGATGAGGCCGGTGAATTTACCGTTACCCTTCTGCCAAAAAACTAAGATGAAAACAATTTACTCCCTTCTCTTATCCGTCTCGCTAGTCTCGATTGTTTCGGCTGCTCGTCCAATGATTAAACCCGCTGGTTATGTAGTGGACACCGTGAATATTCCCAAAGGAATTACCCTTGGAGTGGGAGGCATGGCGTTTTTACACCGGACAACTATGTTGATTTTTACTCGTGTGGGGGAGGTGTGGAAGTTCAATATTCAGGAGGGACAGTGGGAACTTTATGCTGATGGTTTGCACGAGAGTCTTGGGCTCTG
>JASLKQ010000108.1 GCA_030747505.1 Verrucomicrobiota bacterium
ATCGCACCTATTTAAATTATTCGTTGACCCATATGAGAGTGATGCTTCGTGGCGGGCGAGTGATTCCTTTGTTTGGCAGCTACGGTGGAGGGATTACCGGCGGGCAACAGGGAGGAACCAATCAGACTGGAGGAGGGCTAACCAATAACGTTGCAGGACAAACCAATGGCGGTTGGTGGTCTCAATGGGTTAAGCTCAAGGGAGGAGGGAAAACCAATGGTTTTGCACGTTCAAGTTGGCATACGGGCGGCGGCACAAACTCCGCGACTGGGGCCCCCATCAATGGTCTTTTCCCAGGAAGTCCTGCCTGGGCCGGTGGAGTAAATAACGGCTACGCCCGCGGACGCGGGGTTACTGTGAGTACGAATGCGTATTCTCAACAACAGGGGACGCAACAGGGGGCGCAACAGGGGACGCAACAGGGGACGCAACAGGGGACGCAACAGGGGACGCAACAGGGGACGCAACAGGGGACGCCCGTTCCGTAGTATTTATTTTGTCAGCCAAGCCAAGAGGTTTAGTACTTCTTCTTTCTTCATCTGATTGAGTAATCCCGGGGGCATGATTGAAGCACCTGATTCAGAGCGTTCAATGATATCGGCCTTTTGAATTTTGGTGACCTTATCGGGGCTCAGTGGATTCTCAGCGAGTTGCAGGGTGGGCAGGCGGTAGTCGAGATTGGGGATAATTTGGCCGACCAGAGTGCGTCCGTCCTTCAGTTTCAAAACGGTCATTTGATAATTTTCAGCAATGGTTTTTGAAGGGTCCAGTATTTCAGTTAGCAATGCCTGCGGACTAAAACGGTGCGATACATGGGTTAGGTCCGGTCCAATGGGATAGCCCTCCTTGTCTTTTCGGTGGCATCGGCTGCAGAGAGCGAGATGGAAAATCTTTTTACCATTATTGGGGTCAGTGTTCTTTAGATCCAAGTCATTTGAAAAGTCTGACTCTTTCCATTGTTTGACAAATTTTCTAGCCGATAAATCGGGCATGGAGGGCAGGGTAGGTTTGTGGTTGAGCTCTTGCTTGAGTTCCTCCTTTTCCTTTTCAGAGAGGGTGGCAGTGGCGTCCTTTCGGATTCGGCCCAGAGCCTGAGGCAAGCCTCTCCCTCCAAGGAAGGTGGCATATTCATTAAGTATCTGAAAATAGCTTCGTCGTTTCTTTAGAGACCATCCTTCCTTCGCATGCCTCAGGTGGTAGAGGTAATGAATGCGTTCACGCTGGTCGTTGCTCTGCTCCAATAGGCGCATGGTTTGAGGTACAGCACTCACCGGATCAAGTTT
Organism: Verrucomicrobiota bacterium; assembly: GCA_030747505.1. Taxonomy (GTDB): domain Bacteria; phylum Verrucomicrobiota; class Verrucomicrobiia; order Limisphaerales; family UBA1100; genus UBA1100. The sequence continues at coordinate 1,284 of JASLKQ010000108.1, forward strand.
TATCATGATGGGGGCCAAGTACTGGTTTAGCTCAAAGGATTTGCCGGGAAACTCAGGCCGGAGAGCTTGCCGGATTATTTGCAGCGTTTCTGAGGGTAATTGGACCTGTTCCATGGCATGGCCGAATGCGTATATGTGGTTGAGTTTTTCATTTGGCCGAAGAGGGTGTTCTGTATAGTGACTGGCTTCGCTATTGAGTTGCTTAAGGTGATCTTCAGAAGTCTTCGGGTTGAACCGGTATATCATGGATAAGCGAGAGGTGCGCCGGGGTTTTTGGAGGCTGAAAACTTCAGGGTGGTGGTGCCGTGCATACTGTTCTGCCAATTTTGTACGTTCTCCTGTCAGCCAGTTAGTATTGGGTAACCTTAGATCTTCTGGAGGGTTAGCATCATGGAACAATTCAAATTTTTTTCGAACGGACCTTTCCTCTTCGCTGGTTCTTTTGCGTTGTGTTTCTGCGGCTGACAGTTTACGCGGAGCGGGAATCGGCATGTTGTAATGAACCCGGTAGAGCGCACTTTGTGTTTTGCGGCCACCGGTGACAAAATACATTGCTCCATCGGGTCCGAAATCCAAATCGGTCAGATTAAGAGGTTGGCCTCGAAGGAATTCTTCAGCAGTACCGGTGTAGGAGGATCCACGTGGGATGAGGTGTATGGCGAGAATGCGCCCATAGGTCCAATCCAGGACATAGAATGCTTTGCGGTAGGCTTCAGGGAATTTGCTCTTTGTTCCGAAGGCGACGCCGGTGGGGGATCCTTTGCCGATATCAAGTGTCGCCTGTGCGTTGTCCGGATGGTCCGGGTAATATGCGGGCCAGCTTCCAGTTACAGCGCGCCAACCAAAGTCCGTGCCGCTGGTGAGGTGCTTGATTTGGGTGGGGCGATACCACGGGGTTCCCATGTCAAACTCGGCGTCCGCATCGTAGGTGAATGCCTCGCCATCAGGGTTAAAGGCAATGCCGTAGGGATTGCGTAGTCCGCCGCAAAAGATTTCCCGGTTGTTTCCGTCGGGGTCCATGCGAATGACGTGTCCTTCATTGGGCCGGAAAGGTTTGATATGTTTACGTAATGGCGAGGTGCGGTCGTGGATGCCCGTCGGCAACTTGATTGAATCGCCATGGATGGCGTAAATCTTGCCATCCTTGCCCAGGGCCAACCCGTTTCGGCCGTGGCCAAATCCGCCCTCACTGGCGTGGAGGAGTTTCTGCTGGTCAAACAATCCATCACCGGTGGTGTCGCGCAGGCGAAAGATTCCCTTTGATTGATTGGCGTTTACATAAAGACTGTTGTGGGCATAGAGCAGACCGCGGCATTCGCGCAGGTCGGCATTAATGGTTTCAGTGCGGGCGATTCGGGTGCGGTCCTTGTTGAGTGTGTAGCGGATGATCCCCTTGTCCTCGCGACCGATTGAAACCCGGCCCTCATTATCGATAGCCAGACTCACCCAGGAACCTTCATCAGGGCCGGATGAATGGATTAAATTGGCTTCAAAGCCCGGAAGAAGCTTAAAGGTTTTCGGGTTAGTGCCCGTCTTGACTCCTGAAGCTCGTTTCCACTGGGTGTAGTCATCGGTTTCGTTTATTTTTAATGGAGGGAGTGTCCACCATTTTTCTTTGCCCAGGTCTCCCTGGCTAATGACTTTTCCAAAGGGGCTTTTCCATTCGGGTGAGGTATGAATTGAAAAACTATTTCCGAGTTCATCCTTGCCGTTTAATTCCATGGCTATGGCAGATGATTTCGATGGGCTGCTTGGATTGGTCTTAATCCATAGTTCGTTTCTTCCTTTTCGCAAATAAGAAAGCGCATCAAATTCAATCTTGGCGTCTTCTGTGGAAATACGACGGGCCATGGTCCCATTGATTTGCAGGGTGCCACTTGATTTCTCGAATATCAGCCGGATGGAGCCCGATACCGGTTTGGATTTCAGCTCAAAGGACGTGTGGAAAACCCCACCTGAACTTCCGAACCCTGTTGGTTGGGTTGCGTTTATCCGGATCCAATGGGGGCCGGCGTGGAGGCTTAGGGCGCAAAGAAGGAGCGGGGTAATCAACCAACGCATAGGCATGGGGTTAAGTGTAGTTCACATCTCTCAAAGGGCAAGCATCCCCATTAACGTTGCTGGAGAAGGAAGGCAAGAAGGTCGCGTAATTCTCCCGGTCTCATTGTATAAGCCAGTCCTGCAGGCATGAGTGAGGTGTGTAGTTCCTGTTTGGCCTTAATTTTGCGCTTGTCGATGCGGAATTCCTTTCCGTCAATCCCCAGATAAGCCTCGGAATTTCCTCCGCGACGCATAGCGATACCGGTGTGGGTGGTGCCGTCCTCCATGGTGATTGCCCACGGGCGGAGGTAGGGCGATACCTCTTTATTTGGATCAAGGATGGACTCAAGGATCTTCTCCCGGGTCATTCCACGGCCAATAAATGTTAGATCTGGCCCAACACGAATACCGCGTTCGTTGATTTGGTGGCAATTCCCGCAGGTGGCAATCCTGCGGTTAAAGAAGATTCGCCGGCCGGTATCAGGGCTGGCCTTGCCGGGTAATGCATCGAGTTTTTTTAGCCAGGAAGCTGTATCCTGAAGGGAAGGGTAGTCGGCGACCTTGGGTGGCTCTCTTTGAGCCAGACTGCGTTGCGCCTCTGCATGTAGTAACGGGTTGGCTTTTAAGGGAATGCGTTTAACCAAATGATCGGCATTATTATCCGCTGATCTGGTTGCTCCCAGTGCAGCAACGGCTTCGAGTCGGTCATGGATCCTTGCCTTGTTATCAAGTGCGAGCTTAGACAAGGCACTTGTGGTGTGTTCGGAAGGATGGAATCGGCTTTTCCAGATCGCTTCCAGTCGTAGGCTGGTGTTGGGTGATTGAATCCAACTGGCAAGCTGGCTGGTGTGGATTGCCTTGTGGTTATCCGGGAAATAACGAAGTGCGTTGGCCCGCAAGGAATCATGGGTGCTTGGGTTGCGTAGTAAAGGGAGGGCAAATTTCTCATTAAATCGGTCGGGATTATTACGCTCATCAAGAGCATCCAAGGCGGCGAGAGCGGCTTTAAAGATTCGAAAACTGTTTTCGGGGTTCTTGAGGTGTAATTCCACGGCTTGTCTGTTTGATTCTATTCCTTCCTCAGCCGTCCAACGGAGGAACTCGAATAAAATGTCCGGGTCATTTTCAATCAGCTTCTTAAGCTCTGGTTGGCTTGGGGTTGTTTTGCCAATTCGTGCAGCCAGATAGACAGGAAGGGTGGCTTGAGATTCAATACTGACCAAAGCTGCTTGTCTGATGAAAGGGTCGGGATCATCAAGAGCCGTCTTGAAGATGGATTCGCCTTTTTGGGTTCTTCCCTTGCGTAGGGACTGTAGTTTTTTTTGGTCGTCGCGAAGGTGTGCCGGCACATTCAATTCTCTGGCCTTAAAATTTTCACTGGGGCGAATACGCCAAAGGCGTCCTTTTTTATTCAGGTTATAGGAACTGCTCCCCCAATCGCTTATATAGAGGTTTCCGTCCGGAGCCATGGCCATGCCGACAGGGCGAAAGCTGTCATCGCCCTGCACCAGTGGGGACATTGTGGCAGTGACTGAAGTACCCTTGCGGCTGAGGGTGTAGCTTTCCACACGTTGATCGCCCCAAGAGGTGACAAGCAGGCGACCCCGGTCTTCGGCCGGAAAGGTGGGTGGATCAAAGTGGATGACTTCGCAGGGCCCCTCACCGGTGCCATGGACCATTGGCAGGGTGCCTGTTAGTTCGCCGTCCCAAGCCAAAAAGGGGTGGATGCCGGTGCGACCGAATTTATAACGGTAACCATAATCACCTCCCTGTACCACGTGGAGGAGGCGGCAAGGGGGACTGTTGCCCGGGTCATTGTCGACGGCAAAGATGCGGCCCCATTTGTCTGTGCAGACACCGAAGGGGTTCCAGAATCCGCGGGCCACCTGTTCCAGCTTGTTGCCACTGGCTGTGGAGCGAAATACTCCTCCTCCAATTCCCTTGGCGCCCTTGATGGTTTTGCCATCACGCCCGACCATGATGTAGGGATGTCCGAGGTTTTCGCCAAGCCCAAAGACAAGATTTCCTTCCGGGTCAAAACATAACCCGCTCAAGCCGTTGTGGGGATAGACGCCGGTTGTCTTGAGAGTAATAATATCTTCTTTTTTATCGGCTTTCCCATCGCCGGTTGTGTCCTTGATGCGAAGAATCCGGCTGCGTTCGGCCAGATACACCCAGTCGTTTTTTCCCACACAAACATCCATACCCATCAGTAGGCCTTCATAAAATATCGAACGAGACGCCTTGCCTTTGGCTTGTGGGTTAAACATCAACACCCGGTCGCGCTCAGGCCCTTCATAGTCTCCGGGACGGAAATGGGTGTGGCTTTCAATAACCAGTACCCGTCCCCTGGAATCGACCCCCAGCCCCGTGGGGGTGACGATCTGTGGGGCTTCGGCTACCAGTTCAACAACGATGCGTGAGTCAGGGGATTTTGGGGTCTCAGCACCGGCCAAAGTCAGGGAGAAGGCACTCAGTAGAAACAAAATTCGCATAAGATAACTGGAGCCAGTGACCGGACTTGAACCGGTGACCTATTGTTTACGAAACAATTGCTCTGCCAACTGAGCTACACTGGCTTCAGGGGTTGCAATTATGCAGCTATGAGAGCGTTGCAATCAAGGTCGAAGGGGATGCCCGCTTGAGCTGAAGAGCTTACCCGTTTCACAAGGCGGTCCCACAACTCCTGGGTCATCTATTAATTAATGCCGGGTAAGAAAACGGGGTTGTTGAAGGTTCTCCTATAAAAAAGTACAGGAGCTCTTACTGGGTAAAAACAGGGACTCGACTCCCGTTTGGTGCAACGAATTCACTTTGGAACAGGTAATCAAGGCCGGCCTGAGGAAAGCGGTTGATGTGGCGGATTTTTCTGCGCATATCACCCATTCTTAGTACAGCATCCATCTGTCTGGTACTGATTTGATTCCCTTTATCCAATGGGTTCTCAAAGTCTGGTGAAGACGCATCTTTATCAGCGGCCTGTCCGGTGCCTTGTGCCGCAATATCACCTCGATTACTTGTCCACACTGAAGGCTCCACATAAAAGTCCCCAAAGAAACGGCTTAAATCGTAGCCGAAAGCCTCCTGCCAGGGGCTCAGGCTTGATCCATGCCATTCGGTCGGGTGACCGGCGAGCGCTGTCTTGTCTGGGTTTTGTGCCATTTCCATCGGAGAGTCTGCGTAAATCGCATTCCCACCAACTTCCGATTGATTGCTGGTTGTTCCGGTAATTCTAACACCAAAATCACCATGGTTGTCAGCGTCTTGCTCGTCGTTCCCTGTGCTAGTGGCTGCTCCACCAGCATTATTAGCCTCATATCTTGCATTAAAATCAGCGCCGCCTTCCACGTAATGAGCATTGCCGACTCCAGCATTGGCCGCACTGCATTGATCCAAGGAAACGGTTGCCGGTCGCTGCCCTGTGAAGGGAAGCTCAAAGCAAAAACCCACATTGAATACTAATTTGTTGGCCTGAGAGCCCGTCTTCCAGTCCCAGTGCCTCCTCCACTCATGATTGGTACCCCCAGTTAATTGAAAGTGATGTTGGCCTGAGGCAGCGTCATAGGCATAAACTCCATCCAAAGGAATACTGCGTTTAGCGTCCAGACCTGCACGACTCAGGGAACTGAAGTGTCTCTGTTCCCAGAAGTGCCACAAGGTGGGTACCCCGTTCACCGGGACGTGCCCGCTACATGTATGTTGGTTCCCAATGCCACCAGGTATGGCTCCAGTACCCAGGCCGGCGGTGGCGTCTGTGGACATTCCGTCCTGGTAAAAACCGCCCATCTCTAATGCGTCAATGCGCTCCATTTGGGTAAATGGGTTGCCCAGAGCACCTTCATGGTTCATCGTATCCCAGTTTAAAGTAGTTAGCCTCGTGCCACGTGTCATGGTGCCGCCGTCCGAAGGGTCGAATGCCACGGGGTTTCTCAGGTTGTTTTGCCAGTCATCCATGCTGATTTGGGGTGGGGCAAAAAATTCCCAGGGGCTTTCAGCAATGGTGCCATGTAAAGTGAGATTGGGGTTATATCCGTTGTCAGGAGGGGTAAAGCGTCCTAGATTCTGGGCGACAACATCGGGACTATAAGCGGTATGCCACCGTTCATCTAGACCATTGAGCGGGTTTCCTACTTTCAACTCCTTAAGGGGCACATCAGACCCATGGTATATCACCCCTCCAGGCATAAAATAGTTACTGGAGTTTTGGTCATAAGTACCGTCATTATAATCATGACTATAGCTGTAATCCCGAGGGTTACGGCCGTATGCTGAGGGGTCTCCCTGTACGTTAGGGGTAACGCGGTTATCTTGATCCGGTCTACGGTAATCTGGATTGGGATTACCATTAGGTAATAATTCAGGCAGATGTTTCCTTTTCTCAATCCCTAGCCCTCCCCGGCCCCGGGAGGCATTGTAATCTTCAGGTGGGCGATAGTCTAAAGGTCGGATCACCGGCTCAAAGAGAAAACGCCCTAAGCCAGCCGGTTGTCCGGAAAGATCATATACAGTCAGTACTAAAATTATGGCAGCGTAATTTTTCATAGACATTACAAAAGCAGCATTAATGGTGCCAGTTTGCCAGAATTGGACTGGCTCACCACAGTTATATACGACGGGATTATGAGAAAGATTACCCCGGGAAAATTAATTTTCTGCCAAATTTTTATTCAAATGCAGGAAATCACTCAGAATATGCAAATTTTCGCGTAATTCGGGGTCTAAATTGAAGGTGTTCTGGTCCTCTGAAGTGCCCGGTGGGGTAGGATTTTCAGTCTCATTACTCTCTTTTTTCGGCTTGGGTGGATCCAGTTTTTTGAGTGGTTTGTCGTTTTCAGCAATTTTTAGGCTAATTTCGTAGTATTCTTCAGTGGGTAAGCCCCGTTCTGCCCGTTCTTTATTCCGGCTCTCGATGCGGGCTTTGTTTTGCGCACTTTCCTTTATATCTCTACCTCAAAAGATGTCACAATGCAAAACTGTTACGATACCCAATTATTCACTTACCAACTTGTAAAGCTGTGCACGGTATTATATAATTGTTAGATAATTTTCAATTGTGATGTGTTTACCAT
>JASLKQ010000109.1 GCA_030747505.1 Verrucomicrobiota bacterium
ACCAAACCAATCGTAGTTCTCCAAAGAAAAACCAAGCGGATCCATCTCACGATGGCAGGAGCTGCAGCGTGGATCCTTGCTGTGCATCTCAAGTTTTTGGCGGAAGGAGAGTTTGCGGTTTTCCTCAATTTCCTCGTCCAGTTCACCGACATCAGGCGGCGGCGGCGGCGGCGGCGTGCCGAGTAGCGAATTCAAAATCCACTCCCCACGGCGAATCGGACTCGTGCGATGTGGCGATGAGGTCACCGCCAAAACCGATGCTTGGCCAAAGAGACCGTAGCGCCGTTTGTCCGTGTGCGACACCCGACGCATCGCCATCCCTTTGACGCCTTTCAATTTGTAAAACTTGGCCAACTCCTCGTTCACAAAAGTATTCTTCGAATCAATCAGGTTTTTCAGCGGACGATTCTCCCGAACGAGCGCTGTGAACACCATCGCCGACTCCTTTTTCATCGCTGCCATCAGCGTGTCGGTACACCAAGGATTGTCAATGGGGTCTAGTCGCACACGCACCCCCAACGCGTCAAAGCCAAGCCACTGCGCTGCGAATACGCTACCCAATGTTCCTGCCTTGGGATCGGCAAGCATGCGGGTGACCTGCTCGGCGAGCACCCCTGGCTTGACCAAGCGCTTCTCGGCAGCGAGTTGGAACAGTTCGTCATCGGGCATGCTCGCCCAAAGATAGTATGACAGCCGACAGGCCAGCTCGTAGTCGCTGAGCTGATACGACTCATCTGTGTCCTGGGCAATTTCCGACTTCAGCAGGAACGCGGGTGAAACCAAGGCGGCCCCAAGTGCTCGGCGGATTGCCATCTCAAAGCTTTCGCCCGTCTTTCGAGAACGGGCATAAACCCCGTGAAGTTCTTTCGCCTCATCTTCAGTTGGCGGCCGCCGAAACGCACGAAGCATAAAGCGGTCGATAATTTTCCGCGCTGCCTCTCTTTCAGTAACCTTCCCGCTTGGCCAAGCAACAAAAACGGGCGAGTCCGCGCTTGGTTTGCCATCCACCGGTACCGCCGCTTCAACCGCCTTGTCAACCGCGCTAAGATAGCGTTCCATCAAAATTGGCTGCAGAAAGAGGGTGTTCGCGCTGTTCTCGAACCCGCTTGTTCCACTGAGATCGATCGGGAAATCAGCAACCAAGTTCAGGTCCAAACCGAGCAGGTCGCGCAGCGTGTTACTGAATTCAATATGCGTCAGTCGACGAACCGGTTCATAGCCAGGATTGTCAACCTGGCTGTAGTCAAAGTGGTTAATTTCCGAGTCGAGCCAATTCAGCAACCGCTCCTTCTCCTCCGGCTTAGGTTGCGGTTTTTTCTTGGGCGGCATATCGCCGTTCTCTACCCTAGAGATGACCGTTCTCCACAAATCTATATTCTTGACCAACGGCTTGACCCCCAGCGCGGCTTCAAGGTCAACTTCCCCTTTTTGCGAATCGGAATCGTGGCAATCGAGACAGTAATTCTCAATCAGAACTAGCCCCGGTTGCTCCACGGCGGACACGCCATTGGTTAAACAAAGCCAAGTCGCTGCAGCTAGAAGCACCGATTTGCTTTGTTTACTGTTGATCACTTTCACAGCTCCACCGGCACCACGGCTGCGATTGTTGTGAGTAGGAGGTGTTTGATGGCTAGCGAACTGTCACCCCGTTGAGCGCAGTTTTCAAGCCGTTTTAACTGTTGCCGCAGAGGTGGGCTGGTTCATTTGCCTTCAGCTTCCAATTCGTAACCATGCTTGCCTCCGTATTTGCGGAGGAGGTTCTTTGGAGCACGGCCGGTGCGTTGGACGTTCTGACCGCGTATTGGCCGCGGGCTTTTAGCGGAACCTTTGAAGTCGGTCTTGATGGCGTAAATCTTTTTGTCTCCTGACCAAACGTAAAGGGTGCCATCACTGTCAATAGCTGGTCGACCGATGCCCACTCCATCTCCAGGTGCCCTCCCGTACTCGCGTCAAGGCACTGCGTCTTCTGCTTGAAAGTTGGTGGCTCTCCGGGGATGATGCGGCCGCTCTCAAGCCGCACGAAAATTAATGATATGAGACGTAGGACTGACCGTATCCTTACCACCCATGTTGGCAGTCTGGCGCGGCCACACAATGTGCTGGATCTGCTTTTCGCCAAGGAACGGCAGGAGGAATATGATGCCGACCTGTTCGAATCCTCCGTGTGTGATGCGGTATCTGACATAGTGAAAGAGCAGGTTGGTGTGGGGATTGATATCGTGTGTGATGGTGAGCAGAGCAAATCCAGCTTCCTAACCTACATTGCCGAACGGTTAAAGGGATTTTCTCCGAGCGAAAAACAGGGCGAGGATTTGTGGCTGGAATCGCGCGAGACCATTGCCTTCCCTGAATTCTACGACGCCCACCGCAAGGCCCGCGAAGGGCTCGTGGCCAAGCCGGTGAAATTGGTCTGCACCGGACCCGTGACATACGACGGGCACACGGTTCTGCAACGCGACATCTCAAACCTCAAGGCGGCCGCCCATGCCCATGGAGTCAGGGAAGCATTCATGACCGCCGTGTCGCCTTCTGATGTGGAGGGACAGCAGCCTAATGAATTTTACGAGAGTGATGAGGAATACCTGTTTGCTGTTGCTGAGGCGATGCACGAGGAATATCAGGCCATCGTGGATGCAGGATTGATTCTGCAGATCGATGACCCGCGGCTACTCACCTATTACATATCCCAGCCTGAGCTCAGCGTAACCGATTGCCGTCAATGGGCAGAGCTGCGGGTGGAGGCCCTCAACCACGCGCTGAAGGGATTGCCAGAGGATCGTATTCGTTTCCATACCTGTTATGGCATCAACATCGGCCCGCGCGTGCACGAGATGAACCTAGCGGATATCGTCGATATCATGCTCAAGGTTAATGCTGGGGCCTATCTCTTTGAGGCCGGCAATCCCCGCCACGAGCATGAATGGCAGGTGTGGGAAAATGTGAAGGTGCCCGAAGGCAAATCCCTCATCCCCGGCGTCATCTCCCACTCCACGCCACTGGTCGAGCACCCCGAGCTCATCGCCCAACGCCTGATTCGATTCTCCAATGTTGTTGGCAAGGAAAACATCATGGCCGGCAGCGACTGTGGGTTCGCCTCTTTTGCCGCTACCGAGCAGGAAATTCATCCCAGCATTGTCTGGGCGAAGTTCCAGAATTTGGCCGAAGGCGCGCGATTGGCTTCGCAAAAACTCTGGTAAGCCCTCATTCTTTCCCCAAGCCATGGAACACATCACCCGTCGTCAATTTCTCGGAGCCGCCACCGCATTGGCCGCTGCTCCCACGCTGGCTGCCCGGCCGAAATTCCGTCTCAACTATATTCTCTCCTCCTCCATGTACGGCACACTGCCCTTGAATACCATCCTGCCCGAGGTTTCCAAAACGGGGGCAGGCACCATCGATATCTGGCCGCGCGTGCACGGCAACCAACGTGAGCAGATCGAGGAAATGGGCTACGAAAAATTTGCCGCACTACTGAAGCAACATCAAACAAGGCTTGGCTGCATCACCCGCTATGACCTTGGCCCCTTTGGATTGCAGAAGGAAATGAAAGTCGCGCAAAATTTTGGCGCCAAGGTGCTGGTATGCGGCGGACGCGGGCGCAAAGGGCTCAAGGGGGTTGAACTCAAGGCCGAGGTGAAGAAATTTGCCGAGTTGCTTAAGCCGCATATTGCGGCGGCTGAGAAAGCAAATGTCACCATTGCCATTGAAAACCATGGCAATAGCCTCATGGACTCTCCTGACTCCATGAAGTGGCTGATTGAATTTTCCTCCAGCAAGCATCTGGGCATTGCGTTAGCACCCTACCACCTGGAAAGCCTCAGGGTAGATGCCGATGGCCATGCCAAGATCATCAAGGCACTAGGCAGCCGTATCGCCATGTTTTACGCTTGGCAACACGGTCTGGGTTGCTCCAAAAAACTGCCCAAAGAACAGGAACTGCTCCAAATGCCCGGCCGTGGCAAGCTCGACTTCACGCCTATTCTCGACGCGCTCAAGGCCATAGGGTACAACGGCGTCACCAGCATTTTCATGCACCCGGTCCCCCGCGGCATTCCGATCCTGAAAGATGCCACCGCGTGTACTGCTGAGATCAACCGCGCGCGAACGTACTTGGAAAAGTGTCTCGCAGCAGCTTAACTCCCACATACATGAGCGATACCAATAAACCCAAGGTTCTCATCATCATTGGTGATGCCACTGAGACAATGGAAACGATGTACCCCTCCTACTTTCGCCTGATCGATAGCAACCTCATCAGTGGCCGCTCCTTTTGGGATCACGGCCACTACATGGGCCGGCGGATGAAGCTCGTTGGTAAGGCCCGCGATGCCCAATCGTAATGCGCACTGCCGCGCTCATCGTTTGTCTGCTTCCGCTCCTCGCGGTAGCGCAACCGGTGGTTCCCGGTTCCGACCGTTTTCCCCATCAAACACCAACTGAACAAGTAACCGCTGGTGAGGTGCTCATCAACGAGCTAAACTGCATCGGCTGCCACGCTGCGGACAAATCGCAGAGTCACCGTTTTGAAACGCGCCCGGCTCCGGTGCTCTTCACCACTCACAACTCTGCTTCAGCCAGTTGGCTGCGATATTGGCTGAATGATCCGCATGGCTTCAAGCCCGGCACTCTAATGCCCGACTTACTGCACGGTCTTACCGAGAAGGACAAGGCGCGCGCAGTGGATGCCCTGCGACATTATCTGGTGTCCCTTGCTCCGCCACTGGTCAACACGGAGGTGACAATCGGCCGGGCCAGTGAAGGCAAAAAACTTTATGAGACCATCGGCTGCGCCCAATGCCATGCGCCCGATGCCAGGGACAACGGCAGGGATTTTCCTCTGGGAGAGCTGCAGCAAAAATACACACAAGAGCAACTCATCCAGTTTCTACTCAACCCACTGCACAGTCGCCCCGCCGGCCGAATGCCTCGCGTGCCAATGACTCAGAAAGAGGCCTCGCATCTCGCCGTCTTCCTTCGTGACCACATCCCATCACGTAAAGGCTTTGCTCTGGCTAATGGCCCAGCCGCTCTGAAGCTGCGGGAAGAAGGTAAAGCCCTATTCCTAAAAATGAGATGCACCAATTGTCATTCCACGCGTGCTTCGAACATACTGCCAAACTTAGCCAAGCCACTGGCCAAGCTTGATACCACACAAGGCTGCCTTTCTGCCAAGCCGCCAAAAGGGGTCCCCCACTTTTATCTGAAAACTGAACAGATAAAAGCCATCACCGCCGCGCTTAGGGCCAAGCCAGTCGCGTTCACAGCCAAGGAACAAACGCACCGCCGCATGCGCCAGCTTAACTGCACCGCATGTCACGTGCGCGATGGCTTGGGCAAACCCGATCCGGCACGCGACAAGTTCTTTGCTACCACCGGCAATGACCTTGGGGATGAGGGGCGTTTGCCTCCTCCACTCACCGGCGTGGGGGCCAAGCTGACAGACGCAGCCCTGCACAAGGTGCTGCGTGGCGAGAAAGCCGTGCGCCCCTACATGACCACGCGCATGCCTGATTTTGGCGAGACCCACGCCACGTTTCTCAACAGGCACTTTGCAGCCGCCGACGTTCGCGCCAACGTGAAACCCACGCCACGGGATGGGGAGGAAAATCAGGTGGGTCGCAACAAGTACGGGCGTGAATTGATGGGGGTCAAGGGGCTCAACTGCATCAGCTGCCATCAACTGGGTGGGAGCAAATCACTGGGCATTCAGGCGATGGATCTGGCCCACTCGCCTGGGCGGCTGCGCCCGGAGTGGTTTCGCGATTATCTAATTAACCCTGCCAGTTTCCGTCCTGGCACCCGGATGCCCTCCTTCTGGCCTGAGGGCAAGGCGGTCAGCAAGATTTCCGGACGAAATACACCAAGGCAAATTGATAGCATATGGGTGTACCTAAACGAGCTAGAACAAACCCGCCTGCCTGAAGGGCTGGAAAAGAAAGGAAGTTTTGTACTGAAACCCGGCAAACGGCCGATCGTGTTCCGCACCTTCATGGAGGGCGCGGGCACGCACGCCATTGCCATTGGCTTTCCCCAAGGAATCCACGCTGCCTTTAATTCTGAGCAGGTGGGATGGTCCCTTCTTTGGCGCGGAAAATTTCTTAATGCGGAAAGCACCTGGGATGATCGATTCACTCCACTGGCCCCACCATTGGGAGAGAGTGTGGTGACACTACAAACAGGCCCAGCAGTTGCTCTCCTAAAAAATCCGGAACAATCGTGGCCCACGGACGGCCTGAAAATGCGAGGCTATCGCCTGTCCAAGGATGGCATACCAACCCTTCTCTATTCGCAGGGCACTACAAAAATCACAGATACCCTCACGCCCATAGGCAAAGGTCTGCGGCGGCAGATGGAGTTTACCGGCGCCAAGGACAACCTGTGGGTCCGGCTCGCAACGGCCAAAGTTTTTCTCTCTGACAAACCCGGGGTGTGGAGCACCAATACCAAGCTTTCCATCACCGCCCCCAATTCACAGATACGGAGGATTGAGGAAATGTCCGAACTAATTGTGCCGGTAAAATTTGATTCCTCGGGAAAAGCAACCATGGAAATAGAATGGCACTGGCAATGAAGAAACTAGTCATAATCACGCTGCTAGGTGTCGCAGGGGCAACTGCCGCTGAGAATGACTACTACAAGCTCATCTCTGTCCCCTTCCCAAAGGACCTCAAACTTGAAATTAGCGGCATGGCCACCTTGCCCGAGGACCGCATGGCCTTGGCCATTCGCAAAGGTGAGATCTGGATTGCCAAAGGTTTATCGGGAGGCAAACCGGTGTACACAAAATTTGCCAGTGGCCTACATGAACCCCTGGGATTGGCCTATCATAAGGGCGACCTCTACACCGTACAACGCACTGAACTGACGCGCCTTCGCGATACCGATAACGACGGACGCGCCGATGAATACCTTACCCACGCAAAGGGCTGGGGTGTCACCGGAAATTACCACGAGTACGCCTACGGCCCGGCCATCGATCACGCGGATAACATGTGGGTGGCACTCAACTGCTCCATAGGCAAGGGATCAAACCCCAACAACCAATGGCGCGGCTGGAGCCTCCGTGTGAAGCCTGATGGATCGTGGACGCCCATGTCAGGCGGCTTCCGTTCGCCTTCAGGCATTGGCACTAATCTCGCCGGCGACGTGTTTGCCACCGATCAACAGGGCAACTGGTTCCCCACCAGCCCGCTGATTCACTTAAAGCGTGGCGCGTTTCATGGCCATGCCGATTCGCTCCCATTTACCCAATTGCCTGGAGCCACCTTCAAGGTGGATGGTAACCTGCCCAGAAACCTGACTGTCACCCAAGCTGCCAAACGCATCGGCGCTTATCAATTGCCTGCAGTGTGGTTCCCCTACCGCAAGATGGGCATGAGCACCACCGACATACTGGCCGACAGCACCCAAGGCAAGTTTGGCCCCTTTGCCGGCCAGCTTTTTTGCGGCGAATTCACAATGTCATTCGTATCGCGTGTGTTTCTAGAAAAAGTGGAGGGCGAATATCAGGGCGCGTGCTTCCGGTTCCGTGACGGGCTTGACTGCGCGGCGTTGCGCCTGCAGTGGGGCGTGGATGGCTCGATGTATATCGGCCAAAGCAACCGTGGCTGGAATTCGCTGGGCACCAAGAGCTACGGCCTGCAGCGTCTGCAATGGGCCGGCAAGGTGCCCTTTGAAATCAAGACGATGTCTGCACATCCAAATGGGTTTGTGCTGACTTTTACCCGACCGGTCAACCCCAAGACCGCCACCAACCCTAAGAGCTACGTGCTGAGTAGCTATACCTACCCGTATCACTCAAAATATGGTGGTGAAGAAACTGACGTAAAACCCCTTACCGTGAAATCGGCCACCGTTGATGCCGGCAAAAAATTGGTTCACCTGAAAATCGATGGCCTGCGGACTGGCTACGTCCATGAACTGCACGCCGATGGCATAAGGGATCTCAAAGGCCAACCGCTACTTCATAAGGCAGCGTACTATACGCTCAATCGAATTCCGAAGTGAGCTAAGGCTGCGATTGCTGCGAGTAGGAGGTGTTTCATTTCATTGATTAGTAGACAAATTCTGATGCTCCACTAGCAATAAGCAGTTCCGCAACTTCATTTTCAAAGTTATTGTCCGCAAGGTTCAAAGGAGTGAGGTTTTTACTTGTTTTGGCATTTAAATTCGCGCCTTTGACAATAAGCAATGCAACAACTTTCTTTTGCCCTTTCATGGCAGCCCAATGCAGAGCGGTCATTTTATTAGCATCTATATCATTTACATCCACTCCAACTGCCAAGTGTTGTTTCACAGCCCTAATGTTTCCAATTTCAGCAGCCTTGTGTATTGACTCGACTGGCGACTGCACTCGAGACACACACCCCACCAACACCACGGCTGCGACTA
>JASLKQ010000010.1 GCA_030747505.1 Verrucomicrobiota bacterium
CTGTACATTTTTACCGCAGTAAAGAAAACATTGATGACCTGCTAAAGCCCCTGGCGCCTGAGCTTCGTGAAGCTGATGGAGTCTACGAGATCAGCGTTTGCACCTCAGCCATGGCTGAGGTGGAGGCTGCATCAGAGTATCTGCTGGATTATCCACACGGCTGCGCAGAGCAAACCGGTTCCAGATTATTACCGTGGTTGCTATTGGAGGAATACCGTGATGTGTTGCCTCGTCTGAATCTCGACACCGGAGATCAGAAAGAAAGCCCGGTTGAACATGGTATTAACCGTTTGCTGAGCATGCAAACCCACGAGGGCGGGCTGGCTTATTGGCCTGGCGGTACTGCAGATGGATTTGCGAGCAGTTATGGAGGAATGGTGTTGGCGATTGCGGTGAAAAAGGAAAAAAAGGTTCCTTCTGAGGCGATGGACCGACTTGCAGGTTTTCTAGTAAGGTTAATCAAACGTCCTGTGAAAAGAGATAGTGAGTGGGGGGTGCATTGTCTGGCCCTATACACGCTGGCCTTGATGGATAAATCTCAACCGGCGTACCACGAAAATGCATTTTCCGTCCGCGCTAAATTACCGTCTGCAGCCCTTTCCTTATTGACCTCAGCTGTAGCTGAATCTAGCGCAAACCAGAAGATGCTGAGTGATTTGCGTGAAACGACTGGCACATCGGCTAAGGCGTTCAGATATTATGGCAACTCAAGCCAGCGACTGGCGATGAGGCTGTTATCTAAAGGGGAAGGAAATGGCTCGGCCTCTATTGCGGGACGCTTAAGTCAATTGTCTCGTGAAGGCCATTGGGGTTCCACATTTGCGAATGCTTGGGTTGTTTATGCGATGACCCGATTCGACCAAAGGAGTTCTAAGTCACATCCAGTGAAAGCGGTAGTCGAATTTGGGGGGAAGGAGTATCCCGTCTCCTTGGATAGAGACCATCGTAAGAAGGTAATCCGTCTCGAAAGTCATCCCGGACCGATGAGGTTTCGTTTTCTGAGTGAGAATAGGGATAACTTGGTTTATCTCGCTGTGCGATCAGCTGTGAGGCCGGTTGGTGATCCGAGCGATACAATTAACCGGGGTTTAGTTGTTCAGCGTGAATACTCCAGAATGAATCCTGAAGGTAATTCTGAAAACGAAGTGCCGATGCGGGTTGGGGATTTGGTCAAAGTGGAAATCAAGATGAATGTGATGAATGAAGATGTGCATTATCTTGCCATAGAGGACGGATTGCCTGCCAGTTTGGAGCCTGTCTTTACTCGCCTTAAATCACAAATGGCAAATGTAAGGACCAATTATAATTGGCGAATTGACCATCATGAGCTGCGTAAAGACCGCGCGGTGTTCTATGTGAATCACCCCCGGAAAGGGGAATATATATTTGAATATATTGCACGGGTTCGCGCTGAGGGAAGCGTTGCGGCTCCTCCGGTAAAAGCTGAAGCGATGTATGACCCGGATATTATGGGGCTCAGTGCATGGCAGAAACTCATTACTCGATCAATTAATGATTAATTCATTCCGCGTGTTCTGGAGTTGGTTTTGGTTCCGGCCGGTGCTTCGGGGAAGTATATTTATCGTTCTGTTCATACTGGTGGGATGGCTTGGTTTGGAGATAGCCGTGACATTTACCCCTCTGCCAAAAGGCCTGGAAGAGCCGGGCCAGGTTAGCTCGTTAATTACTGATCGCACGGGCCGTCCTTTAAGGTTGCAACGTGTGGCGGGTAATAAGTTTTTTCAACCAGCAAGCCTGCAGGAGTGTGGTCCGGTTTTTATTCAAGCGACCTTGTCGGCTGAAGATAAGCGTTTTTGGCGTCATAATGGTGTAGACTGGATAGGTTTTGCGCGTGTTTTAAAGGAAATAATCTGGCACGGGCGGGTGATGTCAGGTGGGTCAACGATTACTCAGCAATTAATAAAGAATTCAGAGACTCCTCGTAGGCCCCGTAATATTCGCACCAAAATAATTGAAATTCTGCAGGCTAGAAAGCTAGAAAGAAATTGGAGCAAGGAGTGCATTCTGGAGGCTTATCTCAATCGAATTGATTATGGAAATTTATGCCGGGGTGCCGGTACGGCTGCTGCATTCTATTTTGACAAACCGTTGAGGAGGCTCTCGCCCGCTGAGGCAGCTTTACTTTCAGGACTACCCAATGCACCTACTCGATTAAATCCACATCGGCATATCGTGAAGGCTCAGGAACGGCAGCATAAGATTCTTCGTCGCATGGCCAATAACGGTTGGCTCAGCTCGGGTCAGGTAAGCCGGGCGCTGAGCGAACCGATTGTGCTGCACAAGAAAGGTCGGGCTTTTGCTGCTGCACATTTTGTTGACCTGATCCAGAAGCGACGAAAGGTTGTTAGAAATGTTAGAAGCACCCTGGACCGTTCCCTTAATTCTTTTGCGAAGGAGATGTTAAGGGGGCAATTACATTTATTAGATAAAAAAAATGCATCCAATGGTTCTGTGGTAATAATCGAAAATCAAACCGGCAATGTTCTTGCCTTGGTGGGTTCACGTGATTATTTCGATCGCCAGTCTGGTCAGGTAAACGGGGCGTTGGCGGCTAGAAGTGCAGGATCCATTTTTAAGCCATTCACTTATCTATTGGCACTTGAAAAAGGATGGACTCCGGCTTCCATGTTGGCGGATATTCCAGTTGATTTTCCGACGGCGACAGGGGTGTTTAGACCGGTTAATTACGACCGACGGTTTCGTGGTCCTGTCTTGCTGCGAGAGGCCTTGGCTAATTCTCTCAACGTGCCTGCGGTGAAGTTGTTGGACCAAATTGGGGGAGCAACTGTTTTGCATAGCTCTTTGCGTAGGCTGGGTTTTTCAACCTTGGAGTCTTCGGCGACTCATTATGGTTTGGGGCTAACCATAGGGAACTCTGAGGCTCGCCTGCTGGAATTAACAAATGCTTATGCAACTTTAGCACGACTCGGAGAGCATAGACCGGTGCGTTTGCTTCAATCAGACCCATCGGGTGTGGAACAGGTTTTCGAGCCTGAACCCGCGTGGCTAATTGCAGATATATTGAGTGATGATTCGGCCCGATCCGCTTCATTTGGGTGGAGGTCGGCATTGTCTTTTCCTTTTCGTGTAGCCTGCAAAACCGGAACCAGTTCGGAGTTTAGAGACAATTGGGCAATTGGTTATACTCCCGAGTTCACCGTTGGTGTTTGGGTTGGGAATTTTGATGGATCCCCAATGCAAAGAGTGTCGGGTGTTAGTGGGGCTGCTCCAGTGATGCATTCATTAATGATGGAGTTACACCGGCGGTTTGGCACTGGCTGGTTCAAGAGGCCCAAAGGTATTGAGCAAGTCATCATTGACCCGATTTCCGGATTGAGGCATCCGGACGGAAAAGCGGAATGGTTTATTGCTGGATCAGTTCCTCCTATGGAAACAACCGGGGCCCGTGATGGGAATGGTCGTATTTTCCTGCCCCAAGAATATGCGATATGGTGGAAGGAGGCACAGGATCATTTGAGGGATAGGACAGTTATTACAGGGGAGGCGACAAGTCTTGCTCGGATTGTTACACCTCAGCCTGGCACCGTAGTTTATCTTGATCCGGATTTACCCGCCTCGAGTCGGCAACTGCCATTACGGGTTAGCTCGGGGGCGGCGATATGGAAATCACAAACATTAGAATGCGTGAATGTTTCAAATGGTTTTGTTGCCCAGCTTGAGCCTGGCAGACATGAGTTGGTTGCAATGACTGAAGGGGGCAAGTTGCGAACTTGGGTTAAGGTGATAGAAGAGTAATAGGTTTCTGGTTGTCTCCTTGGGGCGCCCAGTTCTATGATTCGTCAATGACTTCTTTAGGTATGGATTCAGTGGTTCTCCGTTTGCAGAGTGAGGATCAGGTGGGTGTGCTGAAGAAAACAGTCAAGGAAGGTTCAAAATTATCGGACGAAGCAGGTGTAGTTACAGTAAGCTCAACCATTCCTGCCGGTCATAAAATTGCGCTTCATTCTATAGCTGAAGGGGAGCCGGTGCGGAAATACGGGCAGATCATTGGCTTTGCTCTTAAGGATATTTCCCCGGGAGAACATGTGCATTCCCACAATTTAGTGTGTCAGGATTACGAAAGGGAGCACTCGTTTTGTGCGGATTATCAGCCTACGGAATTCTACCCGGAAAATATGCGCCGCACTTTTCAGGGTTACTCACGTCCTGGTGGGCGTGCCGGTACACGTAATTATGTTGCAGTGATATCCAATGTTAATTGTTCGAATTCGGTTTCGAGATATGTAGTCGAAAAGTTTAGAGGAGCCGATTTCCAGAAGCAGTATCCGGGTGTGGATGGAGTGATTGCGCTTAAGACACAAGGCGGTTGCGGGGTAGAGCCCGGTGGCCCGATGCAAATCATTCGCCGGACTTTAGGGAACATGGCGCGTCATCCAAATATCGCTGGATATGTGATGATAGGATTGGGATGTGAAGACAACCAGATTGCAGGTATCCGGGAAGATTATGAGCTGGATAATTTGGAGGATGGTGAGATTCCCCCGGAATTCATGACAATCCAAGGAGAGGGGGGGTCGCTTAAAACCATTGATAAAGCATTTACAGCAGTGGAAAAAATTTTGCCCAATGTGTCGATGGCAAGACGGACAGAGCAGTCGTTATCAAAACTAATACTGGCTGAGAATTGTGGAGGCTCTGATGGCAATAGTGGGTGCACGGCCAATCCGGCCCTTGGGGTGGCTTCCGATGAATTGGTGCGGCATGGAGGAACATCAGTGTTGGCCGAGACAACTGAGATTTATGGTGCCGAACATCTGCTGACCAATCGTGCAGCGAATAGAAAGGTGGCGGAAAAATTGATGAGACAGGTGCATTGGTGGGAAGAGTACGCCAAGAGGCACGACAGTAAAATTGATAATAATCCTTCGGTAGGAAACAAGGAAGGCGGTCTAACTACCATCTATGAAAAGAGCCTTGGAGCACTGGCGAAGGGGGGGCAATCCCCGTTGATGGCGGTTTACGATTATGCTGAACGCATCGATATCCCCGGGTTTGGTTTCATGGATACGCCTGGTTATGATCCGGTCAGCATGACCGGGTTGGTTTCAGGCGGCTGTAATATAGGGGTGTTTACAACCGGGCGAGGGAGTGTGTACGGATGCAAGCCTGCTCCATGTATTAAGGTGGCTACCAATACAGCTCTCTATAATTGGATGGAGGAGGATATGGATCTTAATGCGGGAACAATAATTGAGGGTACTGAGTCACTGGGAGAGGTGGGCATGAGGATTTTTGAAAAGATTCTTGATGTGGCCAGTGGAGAGAAAACCAAGAGCGAGTTAAACGGAATTGGAGATGAAGAATTTCAACCCTGGTTTCCCGGGCCTCAGTTCTGATTACATTACTGAATCCCGATTCGCTTTGGGCTTGAGATAGTAACGGCCCTTCCGGCGACTCAATGTTACAGGGCAGTCGAAAGCCTTGCTTAACAGGCTGCTTCTTAATGCTTCTTTGATGGTTCCTTGAGCCATGGCCTTGCCTTCCCGCAGAAGCAGTGCATGGGTGATAAGCGGCATAATTTCCTCTACATGATGTGTGATCAATACAATCGACGGAGACTTTTTTTGTTGGCCGAGGCGATCAAGAAATTGAAGGAAATGTTCCCGGGCGACCGGGTCCAGTCCGGCACAGGGTTCATCGAGCATCAATAATTTGGGTTTCGCCATCAAAGAACGGCCTATTAGAACTCTTTGTCTCTCCCCTTGAGAGAGCTGTTCCCATAGGCGGTTGGTCAAGTGGAGGCATTCAATTTGCTTGAGTATGGTGTGAGCCGTCCGTTTATCGGCTGGAGTGGGTTTGTGCCATAGGTCTATCATGGCATATTTCCCGCTAACGATGGTTTCCAGGACGGGTTCGTCTGGAGCCATAAACTTATTGAGACTTGAGCTGACGAGCCCAATTTGTAATCGCAATTCGGCCCAGTTATTTTCCCCGAACGTATTTCCCAGGATATTAATGTCCCCGCTGGTGGGGAATTTATACCCAATCAGGGCCGATAGCAGGGAGGTTTTTCCGCATCCGTTCGGGCCGAGTATAACCCAGTGCTCTCCTGGTTCCACTCGCCAGTTTAATTTATCCAAAATATGGGTGTCGCCTCGCTGTAAACAGAGATTACAGATTTCAAGAATCGGTTTCTTGGCCACATGGGCTTTTAACTGCGGATTGAGTCAGGGCCAAGCGAAACTTTGCCTTGCGAGCCAATGAGTGGACGCTTAGTCTTTTCACCTCATGCGTTTGAAGAAAATTAATCTACTATTGGTTGGGTTATTGCTGGCAAATTTTGATGCGATTGCCGCAGACAAGAAATTGCCAGGTTATACTGATACGCCCGTGATCCCAGGGCAGAAATGGCGCGTACACGATGCGAATCGTCCACGTCCAAAGGTTGTTAAAGTAGGGCCATCCAAAACCTTGGGAGCCAAGCCTCCCAAGGGGGCGGTAGTTCTATTTGATGGCACCGATACCAGTAAATGGAGCCACAGCAAATGGAAGGTGGAAGATGGATTCATGGAGGTCACTAAAAAATCCGGATCACTTCGGACCAAGAAAAAATTTGGGTCCATCAAGTTGCACTTGGAGTTTGCCACCCCCAAAGTAGTAAAGGGAGTAAGCCAGGGGCGTGGTAATAGCGGGGTTTTCTTGAACGGCAAGTATGAGGTTCAGGTGCTCGATTCATACAATAATATCAGTTATGCCGATGGTCAATGTGCTGCACTGTACGGGCAGTTTCCACCTCGGGTGAATGTCTGCCGCCCTCCGGGTCAATGGCAGACTTATGATATTGAATTTCTCGCCCCCAAATGGGACAAGTCAGGCAAGCTGATTCGTAAGGCGACAGTGACTGTAGAACACAATGGTGTGAAGGTTCATGACAAGCGGGAAATGAACGGACCGAGTGGGCACCGTAACGTGCCGGCCTATAAGCAACATGGCCCGGATTCCATTCAACTGCAGGATCACGGTAACCCGACTCGATTTCGAAATATATGGCTGGTTGAATTAGAGGACTAGCCACGATTTAAAGTTTACAGGAGCGTGCCGTTTGGCTCCGATTTTGCTTCTATTGTAAGTTATGGTTAACTGAATAGTGGCGTTTTGAGGATAGCTCTAATTTGACGAAGAGGGGGGGGGCACACTAAATTGATTCTGACAGGGCACATATGGCCGTAAAGGATGATTACCTTATCGATACCCTCATGAATATGGGGGAGTTGGACGCTGCACAAGTTGAGGCTGCTCGGGCAGTAGCAGAGCCAGCCGGAGCGGGGGTGGTTGATACGATGGTTGTTCAAAAGACCTTGAACCCTGACTTGCTGGTGTCAGCCCGTGGAATGCAGTACGGGTGTGAGGTTGCAGACTTGCGTGAAGTAATGCCCAAGGATGAGCCGATGAAAGCACTGCCCCGGCACATTGCCCGGAGGTACCAGGTGATCCCGTTGTCTTATGAGAACGGAACTCTGACGGTTGCGATTGAGGACCCAGGCGATATTGATACGACCGATGCTTTGGATCGTCTTTTGGATGTTGTAAGTATCGAATACAAAGTCTCCAGTGAATCTCAAATTAAGGCAACCATTGAACGTTTTTATGGGTCTACCGACGAAGCAGTGGAACGCCTGGTAACCGAGCTTTCACAAACCCAGGTTGATATTGGTGAGGCAGGGGCAGCTGTTGGTGAAAGCGGGGTAGCCACTACCGGGGATGAGCAGGAGGCGCCTCTGGTAAAAATGGTGAATATGATCATTGCTGATGGCTTTCGGATGGATATGTCGGACGTTCATATAGAGCCGTTCGAAAACCGGTTGCGCATTCGCTACCGGATTGATGGTGTATTGCGTGAGCACCAATCAGTTCCGTTACGATTGTGTGGCCCGATTGTTTCACGTCTGAAGATTGAATCAGGAATGTCGATCGCTGAAAAGCGTACTCCACAGGATGGGCGTTATAAGCAGATCATAGATGATCGTGAAATTGACTTTCGTGTCAGTTGTCTTCCGACGTTGTACGGGGAAAGCATAGTCATGCGTGCCTTGGACAAGGGGGGGTTGAATCTGGGGCTCGATCAGCTGGGTTTTATGCGTGAGGACCAGGAGGTGTTTGAACGTAATGCGCAAATGCCTGACGGGGTCATGCTGGTAACGGGGCCCACCGGTTCAGGGAAAACAACTACCCTCTACTCCTGCTTGAACCTGCTTAACACGCCAAATAAGAAAATAATTACCGTTGAAGACCCGGTTGAATATATTCTTTCAGGGATTAATCAGGTTCAGGTCAACAATGCTGCAGGTATGACCTTCGCCGCCGCACTGCGGGCAATGCTGCGACAGGCGCCAAACATCATCATGGTAGGGGAGATTCGTGATTCTGAAACCGGCAATATTGCAGTAAACGCTTCCTTAACGGGTCACTTCGTTTTCTCTACTCTCCACACCAATGATGCCCCGGGGGCAGTGACACGTATGGTGGATATGGGAGTTAAGCCTTTTCTCGTTGCGGCTGCAACAAGGGCGATTCTTGCCCAAAGACTGGTTCGAAAATTTTGTCCAAAATGTGTGGCGCCGCACGTTTTACATAAAGATGAAATCCATGCCTTGCAGTTGACTGAAGATGAGATGAAGGACTCCCGCCCAATGATGGGGGTGGGGTGTAAATTATGTGATGGTGGCGGTTACAAGGGCCGTATGGGCTTATTTGAGGTATTAGAGGTTGAAGACCAACTCCGGCGCATGATTATCGAGGAGCGGCCGGTGGGTGATATTAGAGATTATGCAGTTGAACATGGGCATATGAAAACCCTGCGTCAGGACGGAGTTCGAAAGGTTACTTCAGGCACAACGTCGGTGGCAGAGGTTATGCGGGTAACAGCGAGCGATGAACATTAATAAGTAGAATTTATGCCTGAAAAAGAGCCAATGTACCGGATGCCGGACCTGCTCAACCTGATGGTTGATTCGGGTGCGGCCGATTTGCATGTGCGTGTGGGGATTCCTCCGGCCTATCGGGACGGAGGTACCCTTAAACGTGTAGAGGGTCCGCCTTGTGAGCCGGAGGATGTGGAGTATTTGGTAAAGGCAATTGCCAATGATGACGAAGTGCAAAATATCAGGACCGTAGGCGGTGCCGACTTTGGTTTTGCTTTCGGAACGAAAGCACGGTTTAGGGTTTCGGCGTTTAAGGAGAGGGGCAACATGGCGCTTGTTCTCAGACAAATTCCCAACGAGTTGTTGCCCTTGGATGTGATTGGTCTTGATGAGACGTTAATTATGCGTCTGCTGAACACGCCTCGTGGAATGATACTCGTTACCGGGCCAACCGGTTCCGGAAAATCGACGACGTTGGCTTCCATGATTAATATTATCAATGAGGAGCAGGATCATGCTCATATCATTACCATTGAGGATCCCATTGAATTTTATCATCCGCACAAGGAGGCAATTACTACTCAACGTGAAGTACACAAGGATGTCCCTAGTTTTGCAGAGGCATTACGTCGAGCACTTCGTCAGGACCCCGAGGTTATTCTGGTTGGTGAGCTGCGCGATTTGGAAACAATTGAAATGGCGGTTTCAGCGGCCGAAACCGGCCACCTGGTGTTTGGCACATTGCATACAACTGGAGCGGCTAAGACTGTAGATCGTATTGTAAATGCGTTTCCCATGCAACAGCAGGAAACAATCCGCATCCAGCTTTCCACCGTTTTACAGGCTGTTATCTCACAGATTTTGGTGAAGCGTCTCCCTAAAGGGCGATGTGCCATCCATGATATCATGATCAATACCCCTTCAATTGCCGCATTAATTCGTGATAATAAAACATTTCGTATCCCTTCAGACCAGCAGACGGGGCAAAAATATGGCATGGTTACGATGGATGATGGACTGTATAACCGATATGCTGAGGGAGTTATCAGCCGTGAAGATTGCCAGGACAAGGCTCAGGATTATAACGGGATGCTCATGCGTTTGAAGGAATATGACGAAGAACAAGCTGCGTTGGCTGCGGAAGCAGGAGCAGACCCCGGGTCAGCGCAGCCCGGGGCAGGCGCCCCCCCCCCTCCGCCTCCAGCAGGATAATTATAGATTATGGAAGGATTGGTAATACACCCTTTGCTCAGCTTGATCGCCGAGAGGCAACTTGCTGACCCTCAGGATATTGAGGCGATACAGGGGGAGCATAATCTATCCGGAGAATCAGTTAACAAGCTTCTTCACAACCAAGGTGTCCTGGACACGGCATCCCAGTTGGAATTAATGGCTGAGTATTTGGGGACCGATGTCATTGATGTTACGGCAATCGAGTTTTCCGAGGAATTACTCGGCTTAATCCCTCTTGAAGTAGCGAAGCAATACAAATGCCTTCCGATTGGGATGGAGGGTGAGACATTGCACCTGTGCTTGGAGGATCCGTTGAATCCGACAGCTCTGGATGATTTGGCTTATCGTTTGAAAAGACCCTTACAGTTGCGGGTCGCGGACCCGGCAGTACTGGTCAAGATAGTCGATGATAAATATTCTGAGGATGAATCTTATGATGATCTGGTTGAGGCGATGGGGGGTGCAGAAGGTTTTCAGGATGAAGCCGCAGGAGAGGATGATGGCGAGCCTCAGTCATTGGAAATATTGGAGGAGGTTGGGGATGATGCTCCAATAGTTCGTTTTGTTAACATGATTCTATATCAAGCCCTGAAGGATCAGGCCGCGGACATTCATTTTGAGCCATTCGAGGATACCTATCAGATCCGGATGAAAGTGGATGGAAGCATGAAGCTCATGGCTCCTCCTCCCAAGGAGCTTGCTCCGGCGATTTCCTCCAGACTAAAGATCATGGCTGGCCTGAACATTGCCGAGCGGAGGATACCGCAGGATGGACGAATACAGGAAAATATTGCGGGCTCGGAATTGGTGTTCCGGATGAGCACCTTGCCCACCAAGTTTGGTGAGTCGGTGGTGTTGCGTCTATTGGACTCATCGAATGAGGATCTCACCAGCCTTGAGGCGTTGAGTATTCCTGAGAAGATTGATTACAGTATTCGACATTGCGTAGAGCAACCCAACGGGGTTTTCCTGGTAACGGGGCCTACGGGTTCCGGGAAGACAACTACGTTGTATGCCTGTCTTCGAATGCTCAACACAGTAGAGACGAAAATCCTTACTGCTGAGGATCCGGTGGAGTTTCCGGTGGAAGGAATTGTGCAATGCCATATCGTTGAATCCATGGGGATGACGTTTGCAAAGGCTCTCAAGTCCTTTTTGCGTCAGGATCCCGATATCATTCTGGTGGGTGAGATGCGTGACCTGGAGACCGCATCGATTGGGATTGAAGCTGCACTGACAGGTCACTTGGTGGTAAGCACTCTCCATACCAATAGTTCCACTGAGGCAATTACCCGGCTTTTGGATATGGGGGTGGAACCTTTCATGATTTCATCCTCGGTAAACGGTGTTTTGGCTCAACGCCTCTGCAAGACGATTTGCCCTAAGTGCAAGGTGAATTCAGCCGTGACTCCGGATCAACAGAAAATGCTCAGACTCAAGGATGAGGAGGTGCTTGGCGATCTGTATTACGGGACCGGATGTGATTCCTGCAGTCATACCGGGTACAGAGGCAGGCGGGGTATTTATGAGGCTCTCCAGATGAACGATGAAGTACGCAACCTCATTGCTGATCGGACTCCGGCGCTGGAGCTCCGCGACAAATGCCAGGCGGCAGGGATGCAAACCTTGCGCATAGATGGATTACGCCTTATGTTCGAGGGAGTTTCTACTTTTGAAGAAGTGATGAAATACACCTGATTGATATGCCTCTATTCAGTTACACTGCTATCGATAAGGAAGGGAAGCAAAAGGAAGGCACCCTTGAGGTTGGCAGTCAAAATGAGGCAATTTCGCGCATCAAGGAGATGGGTTTCTTTCCGACCCAGGTGGCGGAACTTAAGGATACTCCGGAAGAATCCAAAAAACGTAAAAAGGAAAAAGCCAAGAAAAAGGGTGGGGGTGGCTTTGCTATTCCGACGGTCAGCACAAAGGAACTTTG
The DNA here is from genome assembly GCA_030747505.1 of Verrucomicrobiota bacterium. Classification (GTDB taxonomy): domain Bacteria; phylum Verrucomicrobiota; class Verrucomicrobiia; order Limisphaerales; family UBA1100; genus UBA1100. The sequence goes on from JASLKQ010000010.1 coordinate 12,076, forward strand.
TACCTTCACAAGGCAGTTGGCGGTTCTGATTGATGCGGGACTGCCCCTCATGCGCGGCATGTCAACTTTAGCGAAGTCAATGCCCAACCCGTATTTTAAGGGAATCATTAATGATATTGGGGAAACGATTGGAGGCGGATCCACGTTTTCGGAGGCACTGGCCAAACACCCCAAGATCTTTGACAAGCTATATGTAAATATGGTCAAGGCTGGCGAAATTGGTGGTGTATTGGAAATTGCACTTAATCGCCTTGCTGAGTTCCAGGAGAAAGCCGAATCCATTAAGGGCAAGGTAAAGGCAGCGATGTTTTACCCTGTTGCAGTGATGATAGTGGCGACGATCATTGTCGGTGTTTTAATGACTTTTGTGATTCCTAAGTTCAAGGCAATCTTTGCTGATATGCTAGGTGAGGGTGAAGGACTTCCGGCTTTTACCGAGCTTGTTCTACAGATCTCCGATACGATTAAAAACAATGTAGGGGCGGTGATTGGTGGTGCAATTGCGCTCTTCATAGTATTCAAGCTTATTGTCAATAAGACCAAAGGCGGCAGATGGCTTTGGGATAAATTCAAGCTTCACATGCCAGCTTTAGGACCTCTTGTTAGAAAAGTTGCCATTGCACGTTTTAGCAGGACACTGGGTACGTTGATTTCCTCGGGTGTGCCCATTTTGCAGGCACTCAGTATCGTGAAGGAAACCGCGGGCAATGTTCACCTTACCAATGCGATTGACAAGGTGTATGAAGCGGTGAAGGAGGGTGAGACCATTGTAAAACCACTGGAAGGCTCCGGTATTTTTCCCCCGATGGTGGTGAGTATGATTGATATTGGTGAGGAAACCGGTGCTCTTCCAGAGATGTTGGTAAAGGTTGCCGATGTTTATGAGGAAGAGGTGGATAACGCGGTGAGTGCGCTGACTTCACTCCTGGAGCCGGTGATGATCTGTTTTCTGGCTGTTGTCGTGGGAAGTATCGTTATTGCGATGTTCCTTCCTCTTATCAAGATGATGGATAAACTCGGTTCCTAATAACTTCAGAATTCCGTAAAAACACCTTCCTCAGGTTGCATTTTTATCAAAATTGGTGTAAATACTTTGTAGGGACTTGAGATGGTCATATGAATTACCTAACCAATAAAAATGGATTTTAACTGGGGTAAACGACCGGCTCAGCCTGATTGTTCATTGAAACAGCGGGAAATAGAGGAATCCTTTGAAGATCCCTTTTCTGTGAGGCTCTTGCCCGATTCACCTTTTTTTGCGTCCAACGCCCGGTTTTTCAACTTGGGCCGCACCTCCGGAGGGGAGGGGGTCTTTGCGATCTACCGGGCCAACGGAAAGCAAATCCAGGTGATCTGTGCGCGTGCTTTCACTGCGGAGGAAGGGTTCTTTTACGATCGGCAGCAGGAAAAACTCTTGAGTCAAGGAGGGGCAGGATGATTATTACTCATTGGGAGCAGGTGCCCGAGTTTGCCGGGGAGAGCGAAGAGGCCGCATTTTGGGAGGATGCCAAGCTGGATGTTCGCCTTATGGAAGCCTCGGTAATGGCGGGTTCGACAAGCAAGGAGTCGGTGACCATCACCCTGCGGATGGATCCAAGGATGCTCTCCAGGATCAAGTGGATTGCCCGGAGCCGGTATTTAAATTACCAGAGCATGATTAAGCAGTGGTTGAGCGAACGGATAGAAGAAGAGAACAACAAGTTAAATCAATGAATGTAGGGATAAAGAGATGTGGGGGGCGGGGTTTTACGCTCGTGGAAATATTGGTAGTCATAGTCATTGCCGGTATTCTGCTGGCTATGTCACTTGGATTACACGGTCGGGTAAAGAGTAAGCAGATTGAGTCACGGTTACTGACCGAAATGGCGGCGATCGAGCTGGCTCTGGAGGGTTACAAGGCCAAACACGGTCAGTATCCTGCTAGTGATCCATGGTCGGTGAATTATCCCTCTGTTAAGTGGGTTCCTGGGCTGATCTATCCGCAAAATACGCTCTACAGGGACTTGTGCCAAAATGAAGGCAAGCCGTTTTTGGCCGATGTTTCGGATAGTCAGATTCATAAAGACTCATCGGGAGTCGAAACGGGTGCATTGACTGCATCAGTTAGTGAGGCGGGAGGCAACCTGCTATGGTACTACAATGCTTATGACCCGAAATACAACAAGAACAGATTTGATCTATGGGTTGAATATGGTGATTACGGGAAGGATGGGAACCCTAATACAGACGATGACATCGTGAGAATAATATCAAACTGGACCGATTAGACATGAAAAAAACAGATTCAAATTATTCGAGTGCATTCACTCTCGTGGAGATGCTGGTAGTGATTACCATCATTGGCATTCTGGCGGGAATACTGGTACCGGTAATCGCGCGCTCCAAGCTCAAGGCTAAGATTGCTGTTACCAAGGTGCAGATCAAGGAGCTGGAAAATGCGATAAAAATGTATAAATCCGATTACAGCAGATTTCCTGCTCCTAAGGATTATCCTAAGAATAACTGTGGGGATTTTTCCGTGATAGATCTTGATAGATGGAATGACGTAAACGCTCAGGGAATTGGTTGGGTTCATGGGGATTATCCCTCCGGGGGCAATCTATATCAGGGCAAGGCGTTTAATCAGAATACCAGGTTTAATAACAGTGATGTAATGAAGATTCTGATGTCTGAAGCGACAGATCCATACCCACCGAATCCGTCGCGAGCTTATTGGTGGGAATACCCCCGCCAATCTCCCCAAGGGGCCAATGTAAATAATTCACGGAACCCCAAGAAGAGGGTTTTCATCGATCTCAAACCATCAGGACAAGCCGACTCGGTGGCCATTGCGGGTTTGTCAAAAAATGGCATATACCGCGATCCTTTTGGGAATCAGTTTAATATATCAATGGATTTAAATGGTGATGGGTTTTGTACTGATTCGGTATATTCTAATAAAAATGCGGTTAAATACAGTAATGCAGCCCGGTTGGGGATGGGCTATAAGATTGTAGAGGGTGCTTTTGGTGCGCTCGCACCCACAGCAAAAAGTAAATGCGTAATAGGCGGTCGCAGGTGGGTTTCCTCTAAGGGTAACATTAGCCCTGATTTTGTGGCTCCTGTTGGTTTAACTGTTCCGGGTACAGTGCATTGGTTTGCTCGAAAAAGTGAAGTAATGGTTTGGACTGCCGGCCCTGACGGGATGTCTTCATATTCGTGTGAGGTTTTTGGTGATAAAGGAGATAAGGATTATGATGGGGATGGAGATATAGATGAGGATGACTTGGTGAATGATGATAATATTCTCGGCTGGAACTAGATGAATTATTCTCCGGACAACTTGAAGAGCGAAAGGTCTTCCAGGTCTAAAGGTTTCACATTGGTGGAGCTTTTGGCGGTTGTCGCGATTATGCTCCTAATCCTTAAGTTGACCCTGCCCACACTCGACGGTTTGCTGGGCAAGAACGGCAAGGGCATGGCAAGAGGCCAGTTGATTGGAGACTTGAACCGGGCCCGCTCACTGGCCCTCCAGAATGGAGAGTCGGTTTATGTGGTATTTATGCCGCTTTACTCAAGGGTGGGTTTTTATTCTCAGAAGCAAAATAAATCAGTTTATTTCAACTCTAATACTGCTGCCAATGCCCTGCTGGGGAAGCAATTAACCGGTTATGCGATTTACTCAGCTGACCGGCCTGGTGTCAGAACGGCAAATTGGCATTCGGACTGGAAAACGCTGCCTGAAGGGTTTTCTTTTGATTCCTCCACTCTGGATGCTTTGCCACATACGGTAACAGTCGATTTTTTTAAACCTCCCAGGGGTGCGACAACCTCCTGGGTAACCCTGCCGGCATTAAAGTATAACAGCCGGGGTGTTCTCGAGGGAGCCGGCTTGGGTGGTGTGTACCTGTCGGTATCCAAGGGAGGGGTGTTTCCTCCGGGGTTAGGCGCGGGAGGGAAGTATTTACCTGAGAATGCCGATTGGCCTGAGCCTCAACCGGTCGATGACCGTCAATGGCTTCACGTTAACGGGGTCACCGGCCGGGCAGGGGTGGTGGAGCTGGTAGAAAGTGAAGTCGAGGAAGGGAAAACTATAAGCGATAAAATAGTTATTTCCGGGTTTAATGTTTATATCACTCATTCGCCAATATTGCCCAGCGATCTGGAACGAGAGTTGAGAGCGATTGTTCCGGGATTCGATCATGACAACAGTTACCAGCCCAACTGGCTGGATAGCACTCTTAATGAGTGGGTCCCTAATGGCCAACATTACCCGATTCCTGGAGGGCGGGATGAAAAGCTCAATCCGATCTTTAAGAACATTCCCTATGCTAAGGCCATGCAGCTTAGAGGGGACTTGCTGGGGCTGGGTCGGTATGCTGCAAAAGGCGGGATTAGGGTCTGGGTAGTTAGCGCACAATAATTTAGTCATGCAAAAGCGAACACACATCCGGGGCTTTACCCTGCCGGAAGTGGCTCTGGCTATCGGGGTGATTGCTCTGGGGTTGGTCGGGGTTTTCTCGATTCTGCCCTATGGATTGACCGCCCAGAAGGATAACCGGGAGGAAACGGTTATTCGCTATGAGGCCCAGTATTGGACCGAGGTTCTGCTGGGTGAGGGGCTTTTGCTGGACGAACTCAAACGGGTCTCAAGGGTTGAGTGTCGGGATGAAAACGGTACTACTTGCGAGTTTTGGAATCCATTCAGTGAATTCCATAAAAAAAATAAACCGAACCTAATCCGACTGGGTCAGCACCGCCCAGGCGGGAGTTTTTCTTATTACTTGGTTGACAAGGAATCGCTTGTTCTGGGGACAGTCAAAAAATATTGGCCTTCGGATGTGTGCGGGTGGTTGTCCAGACCGGTGGACATCAACGCCACGGCTGATCCCCATGCCACGGGAAACTTTGCCCTCGTTAAATCCCTTAATGGGACACTCTTTGACCGGAGTTACGGGGCTGAACCAGGAAAACCCATTAAGCCCCTAGGGTCAAATGAGGGTTTTCTGGAGCGCGAGTTTGCCATGGGCTACATCATGCGGGTGGAACCCCGTGCTCAATTAAACGGTCGGTTCGTTGCTCCGGGTGCGAAATCCAACGGCAGTGAGATTAGGATTGGGTTTTACTGGCCCATTACTGAGCCGATCTTGAAGCTGATAGAGAATGGATTGACCCTGAGTCAGATCGTTAATGCGTCCATGAAGCAGACTTCGTTGCCTAACTTTGGTATCCCTCCAAAATTCAATCATCATGAATTTTCCTTTACCACACCCAAGGTGTTGACTGAGGCTCTTACGGAGAATGAATTGACTTTGATGGAGCGTCGTTTTCTCAAAGGGTTGGCGGGTCTTCAGGCAGGGGATGAAGTGACCGAAAGTCAATTGAGTTCATTGTTTCCTGTTTTCTATTCTAAACCTCTACGGGTGCATACAGATATTACAGGGACTACACCCATGACTTTTGATCTGAACCCTGCGGGCAATACCTTTAAGGCTGACAGGGTTTGGTTAAATGTTTCGGGCACCAAGTCTGACAATAAGCAGAGTCCTGACTTCAACTGGCGGTGTAGATCTCGGAATGGCTGGTCTGGTATGCGGCTGGTAGATTCGGGTGGAAAGAGCCATGAAATAGCATGGGTGGACAGTCCCAGTGGACGGGTAGAATTTGGTGCTGCGGCGACCGGTTCGGCCTACAAGGTTTTTAATCCCGGCAACACCGCTGATATACCTTATTTGCCTCGCACTGGATTCTACCAGATCAGTTTCCTGAATCCGGGGCAAACATGGACGCAAGTGCTCGAGTTTATGGGTAATGACCGGGATGTAGCCGGACCGTATCCGCGTCGAGAACCGATTTTGGATCGTGTTGGGAACCGCTACACACTCAGGCAGCCACTGCATTTAACGACACATCGAAAAATTGCTCCCGATGAGCTCGCTCTTCTTAGTCGGTATGGCAGCAGTTATTTTGGCAACATTTCTACAAGTGGCTGGGTGACCGGTGAACCGGTGCCCAGGCAGTATTTTCTGAGGAGAATGGTGCAATGAAAACAGAGGTCAAAAGTAGGGTTAGAGCATTTACCATGGTGGAGCTCATGGCGGCCGTTACCATTGCCATTAGCCTTATCCTTATGCTCTACACAATATTTGATAAGGTAACCAGGGTGTTTGTTGAAGGGCAGAGCCGTGCGGTGGCTATGGAGGAAGGTCGTGCGGCAATGGACATGATTGTGGCCGACATAGAAAGAATGGGTGCGGTAATCGATGAAAACCAGCCTCATCTGGAATGGGTGCCTTTTAGTGCCTCGTGGAATGAGTTTCCGGATAACAGTGTAATACCGCCTGTTATTTACTACACAGCTCTGGCTTCCTATCACCCACAATCTCAAGGGTTTAGTTCCTATATCCATACCGGTTACCCGTGGCCTCAATTGCCTCGATGGTCACGCACTACACTCTTTAGGGTTCCCCGCCTTCTTGAATCTGAGCAGCAAAAAATCGCCGTACTGGGCGAATATTTCATAACCAATCCAGTTGACCAGATAATGCCCCAGGCTGATTTCTTTGTTGGAGGAAGTGCTGTGCCTCCTCCGGTTGGGAGCATTCATTACCTGTACCATCATAATATCCGGTTTTATTCCCACACCGATAACTGGAGGTTCATCCAGTATAAACTAGGGGGGATGGACGAGTACCGTACATGCCTTGCGCCGTCTTCAGATTATCCTCAAGCGTCAGTGGTGCATCTGAAGCGTAAGATTCTTAATCAAGTAGCACCGCCCTTACCGCAGCCAGATACTCCTGTTGGGGCGCTCTGGGTGTATCGATCGGCTGGAAGGCTTCAAGGCGAGGTCAAGAAGGAGCGCAACGAACACAAAGATTTGGTTGGAGAGGATACAAATGGCACCAGCGGGCTGGGTGGAAATCTGGCTTTTACCAAGTTGATAGAGGGTGTGATCCATTTTCGGGTCAGGGCTATAAATCCGGACTCAAAAGAATTCCCCGGCCGGGAACTGGAGGAATTTAGAACTTCCTTTTATCCGAGTAATCCCTTCAAAGACGGAGTGTTGCCGACCCATGTGGAGGTGGAGTTGGCGGTTCTGGACAGAAAGCTCCTGAAAAAAGTCCAGATAGGGATGGAACAGGAACTTGAAGGACTGACCGATAAACAAAAATACGACGACAGACTCGCAGAGATCCGTGGCAACCTGGACCGGGTTTACTTTTTTAAACAACTGGTGAAGATTAAAGAGGGGGGAGGGATATGAATAGGCAGAAACATGAGAAGGGGGCAGTTCTGATTGTGGCCCTGGTTATGCTGGCGATGGTGACATTCCTGGTGGTTGCCTTTGTGGGGTTTGCGCGTTTTGAGCGGGCTTCGGTCACCGCATCGATGCGCCAGACTGAGGCAACTTTTGCCTCACAGGATGCGATGGCTATTGCTTCAGGCCAGATAATCGACCTGATGACCAACGGTCTTCCTTTTGGCTTGAGGGTTTCTGAAAGAACCAATTTCAACCAGTTTGTGCCAGTGTATATCGATACAAACGGGGATGGAAAACAGGACCGCAATTCCACCTACCTGAACCTGAACTTCGAGACAAACCGGATTCCTAATCCATTGACTCCGCCCTTTGATGACGCGTTTGGATTTCAGGACGCCAACCATACGGTCAACCAGCTTGGAGACCCTGAATGGATTGGAATCCTGAAGGATTCAAGCCGGCCTCATGGTCCGGACAACCGTTTTGTGGCCCGGACCGCCTTTATGACCGTGCCGTTGAGTCGGTCGCTGAATGTGCGCTATCATCATGTTAAATTGAATCCGGTGGCCTCAACATATGGGTATGAGCGCCGCCAGGGACTTAAACCCGGTGAAATCAATCTGGCTGCGCCCCTGTACCATATTGATCCGGGACTTTTTAGTTTGCCCAAATATAACCCACAAAAATATGCCAATGCATTTCATGGGCTCGGTTCAGGGGTGGTTGATGCTATGCATTATAGCCGACCTTCAGTTGAATTTAATCGCAACTTGGGTAAGGGGTTTTCTGATCCAACAGGGACCCCGGTCGGAAAACTCTCCTATGATTCGGCCAATACTATTCTGGATTTTCAACAATGGTTTTCTCATCCTGCCCACAGAAATGCTTCGACTCGGTTTTACCGTTTCATGGAAACCTTCTCTGCTGCCGAGTTGCCCGTTGAGGATAACCGGTTTGACGTGAGTACGATCCGTGATCAACCGATAGATGGCTATGCCTTCACGGTGGATATGGGTGAAAGTGATACGATAGTATTCCTCGATGATCATCCTTTTAGTTCCGGAGATAAGGTGGGCGTTACTTCACAGGTAAGTCCAAATATATGGGATCCGATTGATTGGAAGAAGGATCCGGCAACCCTTGCAGACTGGCAGCAGCTTTTTGCATCGGGTGGTGGCACTTTTGATATTGGAAAACCACACAAGCTGTTAGGAGGTGAACGCCTCGAGGTTCAGGTTCCTGCGATCGATAAGAGCGGTGCCACACTTAGGTTGCTGGAAAGGGTGGCGCCGGGTGTGTTCCAGCCACTTCCGGTGATGGATGTGCATAATCCGAGTCTAGCGGCACCTCCTTCTCCCTTGAGGTACCTTGCAAGAAGTACAAGTGCCAATGAGGAATTGGATGAAACCTCAATTGAGAAAATTCAATTCTGCACAAGTTTTTTAAACTCAGCGCCATCAAAATTTGAAATCCTGAGTGATACTAAACATTTTTGGGGAACCAGAAGAGCCGATGGCGTGTGGGAGGGCAAATATCAATTAGATTTTGATCCAATAGTAGGTGATGCTGCCCTGCCACCGCAGTTTACGGATCAGATGCTGGTCGTGCGTTATAGGAATACACTCGGCAGTACTTTGTCTCTGGATCCTGTCCCCTATTATGTTAAGGTTATTTCGAAGAAAGAGGTTTCACTGCACAGGTCGCCCTTGTTGGACAATTTTTCGCGGGTTAATTTTGTGAATCCAGTGGGGGGAACTCCAGCCATAGTAACGAGCCCTTACAATACCTCGAACAAATGCTTCATGAACTCCAGTTTTGTGATGCCTTTCTCTTCTTCCAACTCATTGGAATGGGAGAAGGATCTGGTGAGGTTCACCGGGGCAACAATGCCGGTTGATATTTCAACGGGGAAAACTTTCACTGATCAGGACGTATTTATCGTGAAGAAGCCTATAAACCTGAACCCTACTGACAATCTGTTCCAGTTGAGGCACATTTTAGCTCCAGCTCTCAGGATCGATTTTAAGGGTTCGGGCCCGTATCAACTACAGCGGGTTCATCGATTTACCTGTGATAAATTGACTGAATCAGTCGAAAAAATGGCCGGAGCGATGCTCAATGAATCTATTGATGTCGAGGGGCCGGGTGCGACTGCGAGTGTAAAGGTGGGGGGTGAATCTATCGGCTCACCCCCCCTTTTCCCGTTGCGTCTGGGGATTGGTGCCCACCATTTACCACTGGGTCCATGGCATGTAACCCAAATGGGTATCCCTTGGAATCAGGGTTCCTATAGCCCGGAAATCGAGCGGATTATTCAGGTGGCCGCAAATATCGGTGATCTTTACTCAGGCTACTACGGACCGAACTTGAAGGTGGGACCGAGGGAAAATGTGACTGGTGGAAGTAACGTGAATGGGCCGGTTCCTAACGTGCTTAGTTTTGGAGAGTACTCGAGGGAAGCGCATATTCAGGCTACGATAACCCAGATAAATAAAGGTCCCCATGGTCGGCCCGGGCTGGTTTTATGTTACCGCACAGATTTAGCTGATCCCTATAATGAACCCTATTACCGTATAAGATACACCGACCACGAAACTTCGCGGACGACTCCTGGGGGTTTGACTGAGGTCGGTTTTGCTCGCATAGAGCTCCTGTTGGATAATGGAACATTGCTGGCACAGTCCGGCGAGTTTCGGGAGTATTCAGGCCCGTTTGAATTAGAGGCAGCCTGCGAAAGAGGGCGTGAGGTGAAGGTGTATCTGGATGGGAAACTGGTAATCCATCATGAACATACAGAACCTCTTGCTGGTCAGGCGGGTCTCATGGTTGCCAATGGAAACTGGAGTTTTACCAATATCTCACCAAGCTTCTTTCCTTATTCATCTTCAACCGGTAAATACGGATTGCCTGGATCGGGGGGATGGGGATTGCCCCCCCGGGATACCAATTCCACTACCCAGCACGGGGATATTTTCCCTACTGCTTATCAGGGGGTTTTTAATCGGGATGAATTTAACAACACCTATTTAACTGGGCTCCAAAGAGTCACGCAATTGGGAGCTTCTTCGTGGTATCAAAGGGGTGCACCCAAGGTGATTGGTGTGAAGGATCGCTATGGAAGCTATGCAGGGCGGATGCCGGCCCTTAATGAGGTTTCCCTGCGGGTGGCTTATGATCGAAATAATAACATGCTCCGCGGCAAGTTGTCTGCTGAAGTCGATGTACCGAAAGGCTATTTTGTTGGTTCCAAAATAAAGATATCCAACCTGAAGCTCTCCGGTGAAAGGGTGGCGACTTATTACCCTGATCTCCCTCCGGAGACGGAGCTATTTTCTCAGAATGGAGGTATTTTCAATAATATCCTCAGTAGGGAAGGCTACGTTACCTATGCGTTTAATTCTTGGTTTGATATTGCAAGTGCGGGTCCTCGGGCAAAATCTGGAGCAGGGCCGGTTCCTTCGAGCTTAAGTGATATTCAGCTGCAAAATCTTCAATTAAGGATGAATGTGGAGATATCAAAAAACGGGCAAATCATTGATTTTTTTGAGGGAGTATTGTCTATGCCCCAGTCGGTGAGCCTGGGGAATCCGGCGCAGGATCCGCTTTATGCGCCGGTTTGGAATCAGACAAAGGCTGGTGCCGGGGGGTATCAGGTGGGAACGCTGGTTCTTGATCCAACGAGTTTGGATTACTACAGAGTGGAGTCCCTCACTACAGTCAAGCCTGAACCCGGTGCCAGTGGATGGAAGGAAATGAAAAACATCATGAGATACCGCAAAATTGATGTCAGCTGGCAGGTGAATGATCCTCTGGTTAATTCCTCTGAGCGGGGATGGCAGGGCAAGGTATATGCGGTGAAAGATTTTACAGATGGAACGCTTCCGCCGGCATCCCCGGTTCGCGGTGATGGAGAAAAGAGAATCTGGAGCCCAGGGTTTTATAATGAAACCGGCATCAAGAATAATAACGACTTTGTTTATCCAGCAAATCCAAGCCTTTCAAAACACCGGTTACAGGCTCGGTTGGGCGGGAACTTGTGTGCGCGCAATGACAAGATGTTGCACTGGAATGCTGTTGATGAACGAGGAAACGTTATTTCGCCGCAGGACTCAAGCGTTCAAGATCCCGGGGTAGCCGATGTAGCCCTTAAATGGTGGACGTTCCCTGATATTCACACCCGGGGTGGGCCACAGAATGCGGGATGGTTGGGGCAGGTGCACCGGGGGACGCCCTGGCAGACACTGTATTTGAAGGCAAAACGGGAACCGGGTTCAATTAAGGTATTGCAAATCAATGATGCGAGCGGGGAGGTTACGACTGCCGCGCCTCATAATCTATCACATGGAGATACGGTTAGTTTTACCGGTACGCCACCGCCTGAATGGGTTAATGGAGTTTTGCCTGCTGCGGTCACCGGCCAGGTTCAAAAGACAGCTCCCAATCGGTTTATACTCTTGGGAGCCGATCTTGATGGAGATGGTAGCCCCGACTCAGAGCTGATCGGTTATGGCGGAGGTAATGCAGGCTTTTATGCGCCGGCGGATCTCTACCTCGATACGCAGTTTTGGGAGAAGTGGGCCGGCAGTTCCGATACCCGTCCAGTCAATGATCGTCGACTGATTGATGCACTGACTGTGTCTGAAGGTTCCGGCATGCAGGGTCGCTTTTCAATTAATAACCCAAGCCCTGTGGCTTGGAGTGGTTTGCTTCATGGATTGTCACTTCCCAAACGACAGGTCTTAGACCCTGTAGGAGGAACTATTTACTATAATAGAATTCTAGGGGCTAATATGGACCATCCCATATTGAATCCATTTAAAAATGATAGAGATAATACGTTGAATACCATTAATAGCTCGAAATTTGAAAATTTGGTTACGGCGATCAATTCTTTGCGGGGCACTCAAGTGCCTCTTCCAATCTTTTCCCGAGCTAGTGATATTCTCGGGGTTGAGGAGCTGACCGATAAATCACCTTACCTGACCGAAATCATCACCGGCATTGATACTCCCAATGAATATACAACGACACCGGTCGGAGCCTATTGGGCCGATGATTTGGATCTGGAACGGATTCCCCAGCAATTGATGTCCCTGCTCAAGGCGGGAGGCCGTCAGTATTATCAGACTTATATCTTTACTGAGCAGCTGCGTCCGGCCCGCAAAAACAATATCGGAGGGATTGAAAGACGTGCTGTGGATGGCAACCGAAATGTCTCCAATTATGAGGTGGCCGGCCAATCAGCGCGGAGAGTTGTGTTCGAGCTCATTGGCGCGTCCCAATGGATTGAATCGCTAAAACGAGGTCATTTTGGGCAGTATCGTGATCAAAATGGAGATCTCGAGCCCTTGGCTCCACTTTATCCACGGGTTATTCAGCAATACCCGCTTTCACTGGATAATTGATTCATGGAATTGCTGTTGGGGGTATTAGCCGCTAGGATTCATTCAGCGCATGGCGGTAAATGAAATCAGGATAGGGGGTGCCCGGGAGCATAACCTTAAGGATCTTTCCCTATCGATACCGCGTGATCAATTGGTGGTGGTTACCGGGTTGAGCGGTTCGGGTAAATCATCGCTCGCCTTCGATACGATTTATGCCGAGGGGCAGCGTAAATACGTGGAATCCCTTTCGGCCTACGCCCGCCAGTTTCTCGATCAACTACAGAAGCCTGAGGTGGATTTTATCGAGGGTCTTTCGCCGACCATTGCGATTGAGCAACGAAGTGCCGGCGGCAGCATGCGCTCGATTATCGCCACCACAACGGAGATCTACGATTACCTTCGCCTTTTGTTTTCCCATGTCGGCCAGCCACATTGTCCCGAGAGCGGCAAGCCGATGGCCTCACAAACTCCAACGCAAATTGTTGACCGCCTGCTTGAATTTTCTGAGCGGTCCCGCTTGATGTTGTTGGCCCCCATTATCAGGCACCAGAAAGGTGAGTTTCGTGATGTGATAGAAAAACTTGCCCGTGAAGGGTTTGTGAGAGTCCGGGTGGATGGTGAACTGGTCGAGCTGGAGGTGGACGTTCGGATCAAGATTGATGCCAAGAAAAAACATTCCATTGAAGCGGTGGTCGATCGCCTGATAGTTGGGCCCGATATGCGTCAGCGACTGGCTGATTCAGTTGAGACTGCTTTGAAGTGGGGGAATGGTAGATTACTCGCTTTGACTCAGTCCGGCACCAGGCTCAAGGGTGATGAATGGGAGGAGAAACTTTACTCCACCAGCATGGTTTCGCCTGTAACGGGTCAAAGCTACGACAGCCTTACCCCCAAGCATTTCTCCTTTAACTCACCCTTTGGGGCCTGCAAGGTTTGCCATGGGCTTGGTCAAAAACTTGTTTTTGATGAGGATTTGGTTGTGCCCAACCCTGAAAAATCACTTTCCGAAGGGGCGGTTGCCCCGTGGCGCCGTGGAGGGCGGCGGATGATAATATATTACAAGCACGTCATCGCCACGGTTGCTGCCCATTACGACCAACCGCTTGACACACCATGGGAAAAACTGCCAAAGGAATTTCAAGATGTGATTTTGCATGGTTCTGGTAATGAGGAAATATCCTTTAATTTTCGTCGAGGCGGCAAGGCGACGGTGAAGCCATTTGAGGGCGTTATCCCTAATCTGGAGCGCTTAATGCAGGAAACCGACAGTGAGTTCACCAAAAAGCGTGTGAAGAGCTGTATGAGCAGCCAGCCTTGTGATGCGTGCAATGGCCAGCGGCTCAAACCTGAGGTGTTGGCTTGCACATTGGGAGGCAAAAAGGCCGATCGCTATCGGCCGCCAGCCAATGGGCGAAGAAGAAAAGTGGCTGTTCCGGGTTTGTCCGTCATGGAAGTGTGTCGTCTGTCGGTCTCAGATTCTCGCAATTTTTTTAACAGCCTTAAGTTTAGTGAAACCGAAGAGAAAATTGCGGGCGAGATTTTGAAGGAGATTCGAGCCCGTCTTAATTTTCTCAACAATGTGGGACTAGGCTACCTGTCTCTTAACCGTGAAAGCAGCACCTTGAGCGGAGGTGAGGCGCAGCGGATTCGGTTGGCAACCCAGATTGGTGCAGGTTTGGTTGGTGTGATCTATATTCTGGATGAACCCAGTATTGGTTTGCATCAGCGTGACAATGGGCGATTGCTTGAGACTCTCAAGGGGTTGCGGGATTTGGGCAACACGGTTCTGGTGGTTGAGCATGATGAGGATACCATTCGGGAAGCTGATTACCTGATTGATCTTGGGCCGGGTGCGGGAATTCATGGAGGTGAGCTTGTGGCGGCCGGTACGGTGGAAACGGTTAGTAAAGCGAAACGGTCGATTACCGCAAAGTATCTCACCGGAGAATTCAAGATCGATGTGCCCGTAACCCGGACCAAGGGCAGGCCTGAAAAGGGATGGCTTGAAGTCAGGGGAGCTGCTGAGAACAATCTTAATGAGATTGATGTAAGAATACCGCTCGGAACATTGACGTGCGTGACCGGGGTAAGTGGTTCAGGAAAAAGTACGCTGGTTAATGACGTGCTCCAAAAGGCTCTGTATCGAAAATGGCATGGCTCCAAGGATAGGCCGGGAGCCCATAAGTCCATTGAAGGAACCGATTTGTTGGATAAGGTGATTACGATTGATCAATCACCAATTGGACGGACCCCAAGAAGTAATCCGGCTACCTATACGGGAATGTTTACACATATTCGTGATCTTTTTGCCAAACTGCCTGCGGCGAAGGTTCGTGGATATGGCCCCGGTCGTTTTAGTTTTAATGTTAAGGGAGGCAGGTGCGAAAAGTGTAAGGGAGACGGGATGCTCAAGGTTGAGATGCATTTCCTGCCGGCGGTTTACGTTGATTGTGAGGAATGTACCGGGTACCGATATAATCGTGAAACATTGGAGATTCATTACAAAGGCTTGAATATAGCCGATGTTCTGGGAATGACAGTTGATGAATCGTGTGCGTTTTTTCGCTCGGTTCCGCAGATTCATGAAGTTTGCCTGACTTTGGCTGAAGTAGGGCTGGGATACCTTAAGTTGGGACAGTCTGCGACAACACTCAGTGGGGGTGAGGCCCAGCGGGTCAAGTTGGCTTCCGAGCTCTGTAAGCGCTCTACCGGAAGGACCCTTTATCTGATGGATGAACCCACTACGGGATTGCATTTCCACGATGTTTCCCGATTGCTCGATGTTTTTGCAAAATTACGTGATGCAGGAAATACTTTGGTGGTGATAGAGCACAATTTAGATGTTATCAAGTGTGCCGATTGGATTGTCGATCTGGGTCCGGAAGGGGGTGCTGGCGGCGGTCGGTTGATTGCTGAAGGCCCTCCGGAATATGTGGCCTCATGTAATGATAGTTACACGGGTCAATATTTGAATCGTTGTCTTCCCAGGGCAAAGAAAGCAAAAGTAAAAAAAGCAAAAGCGGCTGCGTGATAATGAAGGTAATAGTTGTACTCTTTTTGCTTGTTTCCAACCTGTGGTCCCTTGGCGGGGGAGTTGTGAGTTTAAGAGGTGCTCCTGCATCAAGCCCCGATGAGAGACTCTATTTGTCTGCTGCCCGGAGTTTTCAAGGTGGCCATTGGTCTACCTCAGCAATTTGGCTAAAGGAGCTGGTTGACCGTTACCCTAATTCCCCCCGTCGGCCAAAATCTGCCCTACTCCTGGGACAGTCCTACTATATGCAAAAACAGTATAAGCAGGCTTATGCTGTTTTATCCAATAATCGTCTGGGAGCGGGAAGTTTCGCCGAACAATATATTTATTGGATGGCTGAATGCCGGTTTCGGCAAGGTAGCTTGGAGGCGGCCGATCAAATATTCGGGGAGTTGTTGCGTGAATTTCCTGATTCTTCACATAAGCTGAAGGCAATTATATCTTCAGCTTTTATTGCAGCAAAAAGGGAGGATTGGTCCCGTGTTGTAACGTTGCTGAGGCCTGCAAACGGGCTGTTCCAGGTTCAACTTGGAGCTGGAGCCGAAGGGGATCTTTTGCAGGAAGGGTGCCTGCTTCTCTCTGAGGCTCTCTTGAAGCAGAAGGATCCTCGTTCTGCAAAAATATTATTGGATGTCCTGCCTCGTGCCATGACCGAAGATCGTGCCCGCCGCAGGGAGCTGCTCAATCTTCGAGTGATAATGGCATCGGGTGGTTTTTTGGAAGCCATGCAGAAATTAAATGAACTTCAAGATGGTGATGCAGAATGGTTGATACAAGTTGTGCGATTGAAAGCTGCATTGTTGGTTAAACAAAAAGAATGGCTGTTGGCTGCTCAGGCATACATGTCGTTATCAGATGAAAATCTGAGTCCAGCGGCCCGTAAAGAAATGTTTTTTAAGGCTGCACTTTATACTGTTCAGGGAGGGGAGCGGGAGGCGGCAAAACGGCTGCTTAAGTCGATGTTCAATTATCCTGAGTTAGAGCAATCTTTTGCCTTGGTTAACTGTGTTTTGGCAGAAATGACATTAGAAGAGGGTGGACGTTTTAAGGATGCGCTTAAATATTTTGAGGCAGCTGATGGTAATTCCGCTGATCAGGAAATTCAGGCTCGTTTACTTTGGGGGATCGGACGATGTCATCATTTGCTTGGAGATGCGGGCAGTGCTTCAGACTATCATTATAAAGCACTTAACAGCTCAAAGGATGATGTTTTGCGGGCCGATATGTTATACAGCCAAGGTCTCATAAGGATGAGCTCAGGTGATTGGGATAGAGCTGTAAAAGATTTTGATGGAGCTCTAAAGCTGAAAGACACAGGGACTTCTTTGCGAGACAGTGACGCAGCTAGATATATGCAAATTAAGGCCGTGCTCAAAACTGCTGAGCCTGACAATGCCAAGCTTGTACTGAGCCAGTTTCGGAATAAAACTAGCTCATTATACAACAATGCGCTTCTGCTGATGGCTCAGGAATCTGTAACACGCGGTCTGCTGGATGAGGCTGATAATTTTCTCGTTGAACTCAGGCAGCAAGAATCAGGGAGACGCTTGCTTGCTGCTGCAGAGCTGGAGCATATCAGGATGCAAGTCAGCAGGGGGAAATGGACGGAGTCCTTGGCTTTATATGATAAGTGGATCAAAGAACATCCTGATAGTGAACTGTTGGCGAAGGTAAAACTTGATCGAGCGTGGGCTCTAAACCGGTCTGGTCAGGTTCGGGCGGCGGAGTTGGCTTATAGAGAGATAGCCGGTCTCCGCAACGGCTCCCCTGAGGTGTTTGCCTCTAAAATTTGGTTGGCAGACAAGGCGTTTAACACGGTAACAAATCGGATACATGCTGAACGCCTTTATCAAGAAGTAGCTGGAGCCACTAATAGTCCGGTACGGTTGCGCCAAAGAGCGCAAATGATGGCAGGCCGGGCAGCGGTTGCACGACAGGGCTATGATGACGCACGCAAAAGCTTTGCTGTCCTCTTAGAGGATCCATCCACTGATGAGGATATAAAGACTCAGGCAATTTTTGCGTTGGGTGATTTGACGTTAATCGATATTGGGTCATCCGCAGAGGAAGCTCTGCCCAGGCTGATACAGTCTACTAATGCCTTTTACAGTGTAGTTCAAATATCGCCCACGAATAAATTAGCTTCCAAGGCGTGGGGGAAAATAGGAGATGGTTGCCTGCTGATATCTAAAGATCATCCAAATTATCTCTTACATGCCAAAAAGGCATACGAAAAATCCTTATCCATTCCTGTAGCAATTGAGGTGTCCGCCAGTAGCCAGGCGCGCATGGGTTTGGCATATACGATTGAACGTTTGGCTGCAGGGAAGAGTGCTGAAGAGGAGCTCTACGGTGAGTCACTGGGTCTTTTTTTAGCTGTATTTTATGGCCGGCATCTCGGTTCAGGCCAGAAACATGACCCGTATTGGCGCGGACAAAGCGGGCTTGCCGCATTGAGAATGCTTGAAAAGCTTAAGAGATATGATCAGGCACAAAAGCTGTGTGAAGAGTTGGAGTTTATATTTCCCGGTATGAAAACGGGGTTAAGGGCAAGGAAAGAGCGGATTAAACGGATTCAGGAGAAACGAGAGTGAGCAGGTGGTTGTCATTCTGCTGTGTGTGTTATAATTTATCCACCTGATTCAGGTGTGAGGAATCTTCAAGTGGTATTAATAATGAGTGATTCAAGAGAAAACCTAACATCTGCAATTGCGGGAAAATCTTTGAAAACTAAGTTGATTATAAATTTATGGTAGTGAGCAGTGAATCATATGATGGCAAACGTCCGGGTTCGAGGCGTGTGTACGTGCAGGGAAAAATTCATTCCGATGTGAATGTATCCATGCGAGAAATCGAATTAAACCCCACTAAGAAATTGACTGGTGAGGCAGAAAGCAACGAGCCAGTCAGGGTTTATGATTGCAGCGGGCCATGGGGGGATCCGCAGGAGAACTGTGATGTTGAGCAGGGTTTGCCGGCGTTACGCGAGAAATGGATTCATGACCGGAACGATGTTGAGGAATACACTGGGCGTGGGGTGAAGCCCGAGGATGACGGCTATCTGTCTGAACGGCATATAGAGCACACAGCTGATCGTAACCAGCACCGGGCCTTTCCTGGACTTAAACGTCTTCCGCTTCGAGGCAAGGATCACCCTGTGACACAACTCTGGTATGCACAACAGGGCATTGTGACTCCGGAAATGGAATATATCGCAATTCGTGAAAACTTAGGGCGAGATCAGGTAGCAGAAAAAGCAGAGGGCGACCGGATGGCGTTGGGTCATCAACATTCTGGGCAGTGTTTTGGTGCGAATATCCCTGAATATATAACACCGGAGTTTGTGAGGGATGAAGTGGCTTCCGGCAGGGCAATCATTCCGGCAAATATAAACCACCCGGAACTGGAACCGATGATTATTGGCCGCAAATTCCTAGTGAAAATCAACGCCAATATAGGTAACAGTGCTGTAGCTTCAAGTATTCAGGAGGAAGTAGAGAAGATGCGTTGGGCCACACAGTGGGGCGCAGATACTGTGATGGATCTTTCTACCGGAAAAAATATCCACGCCACGCGTGAATGGATTATTCGCAACAGTCCTGTTCCAATCGGGACGGTCCCCATGTATCAAGCCCTTGAAAAGGTGAATGGAAAGGTCGAGAGTTTAACCTGGGATATTTTCCGTGATACATTGATTGAACAGGCTGAGCAGGGAGTGGATTATTTTACTATTCATGCAGGTGCGCTTCTTCGGTTTATCCCGATGACAGCACGACGGGCCACAGGGATCGTGAGTCGTGGAGGAAGTATCATGGCTAAATGGTGTCTTTTTCATCATAAAGAAAATTTCTTGTATTCACATTGGGATGATATTTGCGAAATCATGTCACGGTATGACGTAAGCTTTTCAATTGGGGACGGATTGCGACCCGGTTCCATTGCTGATGCCAACGACGAAGCTCAGTTTGGAGAGCTTGAAGTACAGGGGGATTTGGTGAAGCGTGCATGGGCGCATGGTGTTCAAGTCATATGCGAAGGTCCGGGCCATGTTCCAATGCATATGATCAAAGAAAACATGGAAAAGCAGTTGGAGTGGTGCCACGAGGCGCCTTTTTATACTTTAGGTCCACTGGTTACCGATATTGCACCTGGTTATGACCATATCACCAGCGGGATTGGTGCGGCAATGATAGGTTGGTATGGTACGTCGATGTTATGCTATGTGACACCCAAGGAACATCTCGGTTTGCCCGACCGAGATGACGTGAAGGAAGGTGTGATCACTTACAAAATCGCTGCTCATGCTGCGGACCTTGCCAAGGGGCACCCTGGTGCACAGTACCGCGATAACGCCTTGAGTAAGGCCCGTTTTGAGTTTCGCTGGGAGGATCAATTCAATTTATGTCTGGACCCCGACCGAGCGAGGGAGTTCCACGATGAAACCCTGCCAGCTGACGGTGCCAAGACGGCACATTTTTGCAGTATGTGTGGGCCAAATTTCTGCAGCATGAAAATCACCGATGATGTGCGCAGGTATGCTCAGGAAAAGGGCCTGAATGAAGAAGAGGCGCTTATTGCGGGGATGGAAGAAAAATCACGCGAGTTCTCAGGGCGGGAGTCAGAGATTTACTCCAAGGTTTAGGTGAAGGGGATCCTGGCAGTATTTGAATGACGGCGCAGGAAATCCTGGTAGCTATGGTGACTTGTATTGAGGTGAATCCTCAAATGAGGCATGACATCTTGTAACTTTACCTTGGATTCAAATATACTCTTCGCAATTTCCCTCTCTGTGGCAACATATAGAGTGGACGATTCAATGAAGTTTTAAATAATTTTTTTGTGATCATGGCAGCAGATAGACAAGAAGGGAGGGTAATTGTAGTTACCGGAGTATCTCGTGGCTTGGGTAGAGCGATGGCACGGGAATTTGCTGGGCAGGGGCACCTGGTGGTCGGCTGTAGTCGCAATGAAAAGAAATTGCTCACCTTGAGAAAAGAACTAGGTAGTTCGCATTCGTTTGAGCCTGTAGATGTACGAGATGACAATGCGGTGGCCGAGTGGGCTAAAAATGTAGTGAATGAATATGGTGCGCCGGATTTACTCTTGAACAATGCTGCAGTGATTAACCCAAATAGGTTTCTGTGGGATATAAGTGAAGAAGAGTTCGGAAATGTGATCGATATTAATATTAAAGGGGTCGCCAACGTGATCAGGCATTATTTGAAGGCTATGGCCAGGAAAGGGAGTGGTGTCATAGTAAATTTTAGTTCCGGTTGGGGGCGAAGCACGTCTCCTGAAGTAGCACCATATTGCGCGACTAAATGGGCTATTGAGGGGATGACCCAATCTCTGGCTCAGGAATTGCCGGAGGGATTAGCGGCTGTGCCGTTAAATCCGGGTGTAATCAATACTGATATGCTGCGTAGTTGCTTCGGTCCTTCGGCAGCTGATTTCCCTTCAGCAGAGCAATGGGCTAAGACGGCGGTGCCCTTTTTATTGGAGCTTGGAGCTAAGAATAACGGGCAGTCACTGACGGTTTGCTAATTTCGACTTGTTCACAGGCTGTGAATTTGATATATTCATAGAAATGGCACGTTCGCCAAAAAAACCCGCCCAACCCAAAAGCATGATGCTTGGTGTGGGCTTGGATTCAGATGGTCATAAACGTATTACCAAAGGGGAAAACTTTGCGCTCGTGGGGGGCTCGAAGGATACCCACGAGGAGATGACTGAAAAGGCAGTGAAGATCAATGAGAAACTTGATGAACGCGGCAAGCAGCTTGAGGAAGTTAGTCGCGAGGAGTTTGATGACATCGCTCATGATGTAGGTTTGCACCGTATTGATCCGGAACAAAATTAGTTTACCCCACACAATGTCATCTGACTTACTGATTTGCTCACTCTTATTCCCGGAATCTGCCCGGGAGATATTCAATTTCTCACCATGCTGGGTGGTTCACAGGCCGCTATTGGCATCGTGAGGGACAGGGCAAGTATTGGCTACTAAAGGTCTTCACCCGTCGGCATAATAAGTCGGCGGGTGAAGTGTTTATTTCCAGCTTAATGGGTCGACTTTGTAGTATTCCTGAAATAACTGGTAGAGTTCAGGTCGTCTCTTTTTTAAGTAGAAGGGTTTCTCAAAAAAAGTTTCAGTAACCACGCTGAAGAATTCAGCTGGATTGGTCGCTCCGTATTCATCAATAAGAGTTTTTTCACCCCCTTCAATTTTTCTTTGCAGATCTGCAAATACGCGTGAGCACACCTTTCTCCACTTGGTGTACTGTTCGGGTGAACCGAGAATAGGAGCTCCGTCTGCATGTCCATCGGCTTGATCCAGTTGGTGCGCAAATTCATGGATTACTAGATTCCGGCCGTCTTTGGCGTTTCGGGCACCGGTTTTTGTGTTGTCCCATGATAATACCACCAGGCCGTTCTCCCATGACTGCCCTAAAACCTGTATTTTCTTTTCGCTGGTTATTCCGCCATAGGATTCGTGTTGAGTGGCGGTGTATCCATTTGGGCGAATAACTACTGAGCGTAGTTTATCTGGGAAAAAAGATTTTTGATTAATCAGCAATATGCATGCTTGAGATGCGGTTAGCACGCGGATCTCGTCATTCATCTCCAGCCCTTCCACTCCCCGGATTTCTATACGCTCAAGAAAAATCAAAGTCAGTTGCTCTAGTTGATCACGTAAATCTTCAGGAAGACGTGAGTAAATGGGCCACTGTTTTTGGAGTATTAACCGCCATTCGGCAGGGAATGGCTTACGATGTATCTCCATATCTGAGAGGTCGTGTTTGTTTCCCAAGAGTCTTGTTCCTGCGATAATCGCAACCAATGCTCCTGCTATTATGATGATTGCTGTCACTGCTATTTCTCGGGTCTGTTGAGGTGGCGGCGCAGGAAATCAAATGTACCCTTGCCGTTAATGGTATGGGGGCCCTGGAAGAACTCTATTTCAGTTCGATCTGCGATATTGAGTGCTGCATATAACCTGCGTACTTTAGCATACTCATAAGCAACCCATTCATCGGGGGCTACGCCATCTTTATGGCCGCGTTCCACCATAAACGGACGTGGAGCGATGAGTGCTGCCATCTCTGCATAGTTGAATGTGTGTCCGAGGTTATATTCGAATATTTCGTATTCTCCAGTGTAAAGATAGCTGGAGCGCCAATCGATGGTTGTATTCTTTTTGATCCACTCGTTGAAGTCAGCTGAACAAATTGAGAGGCAGTAGCGAGGAACCAGTGCGGGGACGCGCATTGCAGTCTTGCCGCCGTAGGATAAGCCGTAGAATCCTATCCGTTTCTTGTCAACATAGGGCAGGGTTTCCAGCCAATCTATGATACGGTTATGCTGGGGGATGATGATTGAAAAGAGGGTTTTCCCTAGAGGGTTGGCTTTACGTTGTAATACTCGAAATTTATCGCGGCCTCGATAGGGGTTGTGGGGTGCAAAAACAACGAAACCCCGGTCAGCTAGTTCTGCGGAAAACCCCTTGTACGGACCGAATGCCCTTGATTTGGGATCGCGCGTAACGGTGTCATTGGGGACTCCCTCCAGGCCATGTTGACATACGACTACGGGACGTTTTTCTTCTGGCTTGATGTCTTTGGGGACAAGTAGGTATCCCCAAGCAAACACATCCTTCCATACATCCAGTACAACCTCGTAGCCGGTCCATTTGTCGGTTTCCAGAATTTGCCTACTTCTTGGGTTGATCGGGAGGTTGGCTGCGGGGAGCTTTCCTATCACCTCGTTCCAGAATCGTTCCTTGTGGATTTTGGTTTGCTCGTTCCATTCTTCGGGTTGGTTATACTGGAACGTTCTCCAGAAATTATTCTGCCGATAATATTCAGAGAAGCGAAGGAGTTGTTGTGTGTAGTCAACCAATTGTTGCACCTGGCGTCTTTGGCGGTCGCTTGGAGGTTTAACGTCCAAGGGGTTTTCAGCGGTGGCTGAGTGTAGTTCCTTTTTCTTCAGGGATATTTTTAGTCCTTGGTAAAAACTCTTGAGGGCTAGTGTGCTTCCGAATTCTTTAACTGGAGTCTTTTCTTTGTTGTTGGCCAGCGCCGTAATGAGCCGTATATGGTTGTTTTTCCCGGAAAGTTCTCTGGCTCGATTGAATTCAGCTTCCACCAGACTGGTTGGAGGTGTTATCAGGATTCCCGGTGCGGCGCCTCCCCGTCGTCCGGGGCGTACGATTGGTGGTCCATCGATTTGATTAATGTTGCTATGTTCAATGACAAGGGTTCGTGGCGATATCAGGCTTGCGATTTCCGCATCACCAAACTGTTCCAGTAAGCCAAATACATTCCTGTAGATTGGTTCATTCCATAACTTGTTACGCGCGTTGAAATATCCGCTTACCAGTGTAGCTTGTACGCGTTGATCGATGGCTGCTGCGTAGAACGCGATGAGCCCTCCTTCGTTATAGCCGGCAATGCCTATAGCAGGAGAGTTGGGTGTCTTTGCATTTTCTTCCGAAAACCAATTCAATATTGCCCGGACTTTTTGGACTTCGTAACCAATAATATGCCGCCCCATTTCGAAAGCCTGTCGATAAATCCATTCTCGGTGCGCTTGATTCGTGAATACTGTCCGTGTCGTGCCTGAATATTCATCATCACGGTTAATTAATGTAGGGATGACAACCTGACAACCCATAGTGGCCATGTGGCGTCCGTATTGCGAAGCTGGCTTGATGCCCGGGCTGATTCCGGCCAGCTGTTCGGGGGTTTGGTCTGCGTCCGGTATAGCGATAATGCGCGCCTTGATGGGGCCGGTTGGATTGATAAGCAGGCCTTCTCCGGTGACGTTTTTGAAAACCGGCCAGCGTACGGTGTGGATTTCCATGTATTTATCTTTATACCGTAGCGAACCCTGTGTGGTATTTGAGATAAATTCCATGCCTGTGAATGGTACTGGTTCATCCACGGCCCCGATGCAGAAACGCAATCGATCCCTGTTCTTTTGAACTGATTTAGCATACGCTTCATTAGACTGGTAATCTCGGTTCCAAAATTGGGGGCGGCGTTTGGCCGCGGCGATGGTTTCCCGATCAAGAAAACGGCTTATACCCGCAACCATTTTACCAGAGAGGTCGCCTTCTATGGACAGGGGTTTGGTATTGGGTAATTCGCTCCCTGGGAGCGAAATGCTTAATAACAATGAGGCAATCAAGATAAAGGAGCGCATGGCCAATGGCACTCCTTCCGGCTGGTTATGTCAATAATTAGGGATTCTAGTGGTGTTCTCCCACGCTTTCCAGCTGGCGATTGTTGGTGCCATCAAAGATCTTGAATTGTTCAGCGTGAAAGGAGGTGTCGGCCCGGAATTCCAGTTTTACCAGATATTTTTTCTCGAAATTGATGATTAGGTCTTCGTCTTCACGCCGGAGGCGATCCAATACATTGGGGTTTACTACTACACGCAATATGAAGTCTGAATCATCTGCATCTCGCGCCTTCAGGATTTCGGTGAGTTTGCGCTGGATCTCAACACTCATGGTTATGGGGCTCTTTATGTTGCCACGGCCATTGCAATAGTGGCACTCGTCGTGGAATGTCGATTGGACGCTCTCCGAGTGACGTTGTCGGGTCATCTCCATCAGACCAAGCTGGGAAATTGGCAGGACGTGAGTTCTGGCCTTATCGCGGCGAAGGCACTCCTTTACTTTGTTCATGACCTTGTCCCGGTCTCGTCGCTGTTTCATATCAATAAAATCTATGACAATAAGGCCTCCCATATTACGAAGTTTGAGCTGGCGACACACTTCTTCAGCAGCCTCCATATTTACCCTCAGGATGGTACTACTCTGGTCTTTGCCTCCGCCTTTATGGCTGCCTGTGTTTACATCGATGGCAACTAAAGCTTCGGTTTCATCAATTACCAGAGCGCCTCCGCTCTTCAGTCCGACTTTTCTCGAGAATGCCTGCTCCAACTGTTTGCTGATGCTATGTTTATCGAAAATGGGTTGAGCTTCACTATAATGTTGAATTTTTTTCTTTGATTGTTTTGATATCTTTCCAACGAGTTCCTGCATGCGTTCATAGGCAGCTCGGTTGTCTATTAAGATTCTGTCAACATCTTCAGTGAGGAAATCACGGACCGTGCGTTCAATTAGGTCCGGCTCGCGAAACACGCAAGTTGGAGCTGATATGTTGTCAATGGAATCTTTTACTCCCCGCCATTGATCCATGAGCATTGCCAGATCGCGTACAAAATACCGTTGAGTTTTTCCTTCGCCCGCAGTCCTAAGTATGGCTCCCATATTGTCCGGGATGTCTAGTGACTGGAGTATTCCTTTTAGGCGCTTGCGTTCTTTGGGGTCTTGTATTTTTTTGGATATTCCCAGCTGATCCGTGGAGGGCAAAAGGACAAGAAAACGGCCGGGGATTGAGAGGTGAGTTGTAGCGCGCGGGCCTTTTGTGCCTATGGGGCCTTTCTGTATTTGGAGTATTATTTCGCTGCCTGCAGGATATTTTTTTGGGATATCTTTTTTGGATATTCTTGGGGTCTTTCGACGTTTGCCTTTGCGTTCAATAACTTCATATTGTTTCTCTAGGCTTGCGGGCAGGATGTCCCAGTAATGTAGGAAAGCATTTTTTTCGATTCCAATGTCAACAAATGCTGCTTCAAGTCTGTCCTCCAAATTTCTTACTTTACCTTTGTAGATGCTAGCAACGATGCGTTCGTCATTGTTTCGCTCCATGGTAAAATCCTCGAGTTGACCCGATTGCATGATTCCTACGCGTGTTTCGAGGCTTTCGGCACTTATGATAATTTCTTTTCCGGATGATTTCTTGGGCAGCAGTTTACGGATATATTTTTTGACTGTGCCAATAATTCCTTTTTCTTCCTTTTGTTCTGGACGGTCTGGTTTCTTGGCAGTAGCGGGCTTGTGTGCAGGCTCCTCTTTTATACCAAAAGCCTTATTTTCAGATCGAAGTATTTCAGCCTCTTTAGGCCGTTCATAAACAGCCTCATTTAACAGGCGACTGTTTTCCATATCTTCACGGTCTTTCTCTGCTGTTTCTTTTTTATTTAATCTGTTTCGCATTCCTCCTGAGGGGCGGAAGCTCTGATTCTTTTTTCGTTTTCCAAAATTATTGTTACTCATTTTATTTTAAATTATTTTTTGATAAAGTCTTACGTTGATTAGTAGCCCAAGTGCCATTAGTGAGCAGATTACAGACGAACCTCCTGCGCTGAGCAAGGGGAGAGGTAGCCCTGTGACGGGGACCAGTCTGATGTTCATCCCAATGTTTACAAACACATGGCAGAACAGCATCGTTATTACTCCAGTTGCTATAATGCGGCCGAGTCTGTCCCTGCATTTATTTGCAGTCCTTAGTCCGGTAATAAGGATGGCTCCGTACAGCACAATGACCATTGTGCTTCCTGCAAATCCGCTTTCTTCAGCAATTACAGAAAAAATAAAATCATTGTTCGCAACGCCTTGGGGGATAAATCCGTAGGTGTTCTGAATTCCTTTTTTCCATCCTTTTCCAGTCAAACCTCCGGACCCTACTGAGATCATGGCTTGTTCTACATTGTAGGAGTCTTTTCTCTGCATTGCACGTGCTTGACGTATTTCCGCCTTGGTAGCATTGGTTCCAGCATATTGTTTTGCATAGTCGACATTGAAGTACACCATTAATCGACGTTTTTGATGGTCAGGGAGTTCTATCGGCTTCCAGTTTGCTGGAATAAAAAACACATATGTCAATGCAAGGACCAAAATCAATATGAAACCTACGATAAGTTTTTGGACAAACCTTGCTGGAGCTCCAGCTATATACATCATGGCTAGCCCAGCAGGCAGAATCATTAACGAAGAGCCAAGGTCTGGTTCCAGTAAAATCAGCCCAAAGGGGAGTAAGGCGATGCATATGCCCCTAAATAGGACTTTGGGATCGCTTAATTCACCTCGCGGGCGACTCAGGAATTGAGCCATTGCCAGGATAAATGCCACTTTTGCCATTTCAGATGGTTGGAAATCCGCTGGGCCCAAATCAAACCAACGCCGTGCCCCGTTACGCATAGTGCCGATTCCGGGAATCAACACAAGTATCAGCATTAAAATGTTTAGCCAGTAAAACACGTATGCCCATCGGGACAGAATGTTGTAATCCTTCAGGCAGATAATAAACGCAATTCCTATTCCAATTGCATAGAATATAGGCTGTTTTATAAAGGGCTGGCGAATGGTTGAAAGAGATAGAAATAGATCATTATTATAGGATGCGCTGTAAATGAACAGAACTCCGAAGGTCATCAAGCCTGCGAGAGCAATCAGCAGGGTCTTGTCAAGGCGGTTCCAAGGAATTAGTTGGGAAATAAATTTCATTTAGTTTTCCGTGATACTTGTTTGTTTATCACGTGAAATGAGGGCTTCGTAGATTTCTTTTGCTATGGGGGCGCAGGTTTTACCACCTGAGACACCGTTTTCCACCATGACCACAACGGCGTAATTTGGCTGTTTGTACGGAGCGAATGATGTAAACCAAGTGGTTTTACGACCTCCGCGTATTGTGGCCGTTCCGGTTTTTCCACATATATTGTATCCTTCGATGTGGGCAGCGTGGCCGGTGCCTTCCGGGTCGGCAACGTCCGCATGCATTGCTTCTCGAAGAATATCCAAATTTTCGGGGCGTACGAGCAGTTGGCTGCGTATGGTCGATTGAGGAAAATTAATGGATGATTTGGTACGTTTTGTGTCTGAGTGTGTGATTCTGTCAATTATTCGCGGATGATAGAACGTGCCGCCATTGGCTACAGTCGCTGTCATTAATGCCATTTGTAATGGGGTTACTGAAACAGGGCCCTGTCCGAAGGATATGTTGGCAGTGTCTCCGTCGCTCCATCCTCGACTAATATCGTTTAGAGAAGGGAATTGACCGGCTGTTTCCTGTTCAGGTAATAGGCCAGTACGTTTCCCTAGGTGGAATTGTTTTCCCATTTTGATGATATGCTTAACACCATGCTCTTGGGAGAGTGCGTGATGGATAAAGTAGGAATTACAAGAATGCTTGAAGGCGCGCTTGAAGTCGTAGAGACCGGGGTTTGCAGTACAATTTATTATTCTACGCCCAATGCGGTAACTGCCCTGACATTGGATGTGCTCTGTCGGGTTTAATCCGTTTTCCAGAGCTGCCAGCCCGGAAATGATCTTAAAAATTGAACCGGGAGGGTAACGTTCCTGGGTCGCGCGAAAAAGCAGGGCAGAGGGACGGTTAGTTAGGTAGTGGTTCCACAGAGAGTGGCTTATTCCTGGAGTGAATTGGTTTGGGTCAAAAACCGGAGCAGATACCATGGCGGTAATGTCACCGCTGTCAACTCTCATAACGATTACTGCTCCTGCCTTGGATCCTGATATGTTAAGGCCTTTTTCGAGTGCTTTCATAGCGTGCTCTTGAATAGATCGATCAAGGGTCAGGAAAACGTTGCTGCCTGGCGTAGGAGTCACTGGCATTGATTCAACCTGTCGATACCCCATGTTATTGACTTGAACGGCGCGGGTTCCAGGTTGTCCGGATAAGTATTGATCAAAGGTTTTTTCTGCTCCTAGTTTACCCTCGAAGTCTGGGAGGTGATAGTTGTATTGAAAAACTCCGTTATCGTTGTGTGTTTTACGCCTTAAGTGACCGACAATATGTGCAACTGATAGCGAAGGGTAGTATCTTTTAGGCATTACTTCTAATTCCATTCCGGGGACCTTCCAGCTGTTTTCAGCAAACCGGGCAATGTTTGTCTGCGACAAGTTATTTATTACCGCCAGAGGAAGAGCCCTTTTTTCACTGAAATGCGCCTGCAATTGTTTAGGTGTGACATCGATGGATTGGGTGAGCTTTAGTTTTTCTGTGAAACGGCTTACCACACGGTGACGCACGGCAATTTCTAGCTGACCACTTTCAGTTTTGTTTAATTTTTGTTCTGTTTTGCTGTTTCTCCATTCTGCCCTAAAGTGATGTCGCAACTCTTCCAGGTAGGCATTAATTACGAATGTGGGCTTATCCTGTGCTAGGGGTCGTCCATGGATGTCCAGTATGCTCCCCCGAACTGCAGGTATTCTCACCGTCCTCATGGATTGGGTTTTCTGGTCCTTGATGTAGACAATAGCCGTAGTGACTTGCACGTACCATAGGCCGGCTAAAAGTAATCCAATACCAACTAGAATAATGGCTCCAATAACGAGAACACGCCGATCCTTTTCTCGATGTGATTGTTTGCTATTCATGGAATCGGCGGTGTCGGATTATTGTTGTCGTGGTGTCGAAAGGTGCTGCCAGAGGTTGTTCTTCAACTGATTTGTCGAGCCACTCTATTAACGGGTAAAATATTAAAGTCATGAGCCCGCTGCTGAGAATACTAGCTGCCCATTGCCAGAGGGAGAACCAACCAATTAAGGGTTCTTTGTTGGTCAGAAGCAACAGGGCTAGAGACATGAGTGGGATCATCGCTCCAGCTATAGCTCCCAAGGCAAAACGTGAGCCTATGTGGTGATGTAATAGATTGTGGGAATTGATGTGAACTATAAATCCCAAGGTATAGAGAGGTAGCAGGGATAGTCCTAAAGGATCGGATGAAAGGGCGCTTTGAGTCAATGAGGCAAAGATTGCAAGAATGGCAATTGTCGTGATTGGAGTCCGAAGGGCAGTCGCAAGCATTAGGGGAGGCAGTGGGTCTAGTTGGGTTCCTAACATTTGTAAGGGTAGGCTCCAGGCTGATGCCGCATAGGTAGTGATCAGTGCGACTAATAAAATTGTTATGGTTAGGAATGCTTTCATGGCATTAGCACCCACACTTCGTTTAGCAGTGATGGGTTGGTTGCAAGCTTCACGCTGGCTTTGGTTGTTAGATCTCCAGAAGTGTTCTCTAAAGCCAGGATTTTCCCGATATGAATCCCTCTAGGAAAAACCTCCCCAAAACCACTAGTGTAAATTTCATCTCCTACCCTCGCTTTTGTGCCGGCGGGCAGGTATAGGAGTTCTGCAAGAGTCGGGTCATATATTGTTCCACCACAGGAAGAGAGGATGCCAGTTTCCGTGGTCTCCGCAATGGTTGCTGAAATGCGGCAAATGGGATCACCCAACAAGGCTACTCGTGAGCGGTGGGCGTATGCTTCTTGAACTCGACCTATCAGTGCCCCATTGGCCATTACTGGCATATCTATTTTCACTCCATCACTGGAGCCTAAATCGATCTGGATCGATCGCCACCAATTGGATGGATCGCGCCCCACAATGCGGCTGAGACGAGGGTTCCACTCGGGCTTTGGTTGCATCTTGAGTTTTTGGCGCAAGATGCGGTTTTCGCGGGATAAGGTAGAGAGTCGCCTGAGTTTTAGTTCTAGAATCTCATTTTGACGTTTTAACGCGTTATTCTCTTTTAGTAGTGTCTTGCGGGGAATGACTTGGTTTGTCAGATAGTCGCTTGTTGTTTGAGCGGTTTTTTGAGCTGAGAATAAGGGGGTGTAGAAACTGCTGAACAGTCTCTTGGTGCGGGCGGAGTTTTCCGGGGAGAGGGTAAAACACGTCAACGCCAATAGAGCTACGGCAATCGTTGCGATAAGGTATGGGCGGCGATTCATTTACCCGGTTGATCCGGGCGAACAAAAGTAAGGAAAAAAATCATGCGGTGGCAGCGGCGTTTCGCCAGTAATCAATATTTTGAAGGACCTTACCTGCGCCGTTGGCAACGGAGATAAGAGGGTCCTCTGCTATGGTTACAGGCAGTTGGGTTTCCTTGGCTACTAGTCGGTCGATGCCTCGGAGGAGGGCTCCTCCTCCGGCCACGACAATCCCTCGATCCACCAGATCTCCGGAGAGTTCTGGGGGGCACTGTTCCAGGATTTGGCGGATTGATTCAAGAATCGCTGTTAGCGGCTCTTTGAGTGCATCGCGAATTTCCTCTGACCGCACAACCAGTGTGCGGGGTAGGCCTTGGCTTAAGTCACGGCCTTTGACCTCCATGGTCAATTCATCCTCAAGCGGGAAGGCCGAGCCGATTTTTAGTTTGATTTCCTCAGCGGTTCGTTCGCCGATTAAAAGGTTGTGGGCGCGTTTCATGTGGTGAATGATTGCGCCGTCGAACTGGTCGCCTCCGACACGCAGGCTGGTTGCCTGCACGATGTTGGCAAGAGAGATTACAGCAATTTCAGCGGTGCCTCCGCCTATGTCTACCACCATATTTCCGGCTGGTTCGGCTACAGGCAATCCTGCGCCGATAGCAGCGGCTAATGGCTGTTTGATTGGGTAGAATTCACTGGCACCGGCCCGGGTTACCGAGTCTTCAACAGCCCTGCGTTCAACTTCAGTGATACCGGAAGGGACTGCGACGACAACTCTGGGCTGGACAAGTTTTCGGTGGTGTACTTTTTGTATGAAGTAACGCAGCATTGCTTCGGTTACGTCAAAGTCAGCAATCACACCATCTTTCATTGGTCGAATTGCCTCAATGTTAGGAGGAGTGCGGGCAAGCATGGCCTTGGCCTCGCTGCCCACGGCGAGAACATTCTTGGTTCCTGCCTGAATGGCAACCACAGAAGGTTCCCGCATCACGATGCCGCGATCCTTCAAAAACACCAACGAATTGGCTGTTCCAAGATCGATTCCGATATCATTGGAGAAAAGGCTTTTTATTCCCTCAAACATGTAAAAAGTGTAATCTGGTTGAGACAATGAGGCTCATCTCGGTTTTGGAACAAGGAAAGGTTATTCAGGAGATTTTCAGTAAAAGGATATAAAATGGTGCCAGAGGAGGGACTTGAACCCCCGACCAATGGATTATGATCCCACTGCTCTACCAACTGAGCTACTCTGGCTGCCTCGGCTTGATTATCTGTATAAAATGGATGATTATGTCAATTCCATTTGTTTTTAGCCGTTTTTAGCAGAATATCGCTTGCAAAGGCAGATTTGTTAATCTAGGTTCCGCCGCAGAAAAATAAATGGATAGGAAAGTAAAAGCTGAGACAATTTCTGAATTCGGTACACACGAGAAGGATACCGGTTCTGCTGATGTACAGATTGCGGTTTTAAGCCGCCGTATTAAACATTTGGAGGGTCATCTTAAGGCCAATAAAAAGGATCGTCATTCCCGGCGTGGGCTTACCAACATGGTGAGTCGACGTAAACGCCTGTTGCGTTATCTGCAAGGGAAGGATACCGACCGGATGGTTGAGTTGAAGAAACAGCTCGGAATCCGCTAATTCAGTTCCACTTTCCCGGGTTTCGGAGACGCGACTTTCGGACCTGGATTCCTAATAAAATAATAATCGCGATAAAAATGTCGCTGTCAATTTGGGTGATTTCATTCAGTGCCTCTGCGGGGTCACTGGATGAAGTTCCTCGAGGCAGCAGTGGCCAAATCTAAATACGAATAATGACTAAAGATCAAGTAACCGCCAAAATTGGCGATAAAGAAATCATCATCGGCAGTGGTAATATTACCAAACAGGCTGATGGTACTGTAACAGTGCAAATGGGAGAGACGATTGTGATGACCGCAGTTGTCGCTGCCACCAAAGGCCGTGAAGGGCAGGACTGGTTCCCTTTGCAGGTGGATTACCGGGAACGTGCTCACGCCGCCGGTCAAATCCCCGGGAATTACTTCCGCCGTGAGGGGCGGCCCAGTGACAAGGAAATACTCACCTGTCGCCTCACAGACCGTCCGATTCGTCCCCTCTTTAAAAAGGGCTGGTTTAATGAGTGTCAGGTGTACGGATTATTACTTAGTGCTGATGGTGAGAATGAGCCTGATGTGATGAGTATACTCGGTGCCTCTGCTGCGCTAATGGTAAGTGATATTCCGTGGGATGGTCCCTTGGGGGCTGTGCGCGTGGGCCGAGTGAATGGACAGTTTATTGCCAATCCAACTCATGAGGAAATGGCGGAGAGTGATCTTGATCTCCTCTACGTTGGCAATGAGACCGACGTGGTGATGTACGAAGGCGCTGCAGATCAAATTAAGGAAGAAGATTTTATCGCTGCATTGAAGTTCGGTCAGGAATGTTGCCTGCCGCAGATTGAAGCTCAAAAGGAGCTGGTGAAATTATGTGGCAAAGAAAAGCGTGACATTGAAGACCAGCTTTTTGTTGTAGATGACAAGGTCTTTTCCAAAGCCGAAGAGCTTGGAGGGGGGGATCGTATAGTGGAGGCGCTTCTTACTGTTGCCAAGCTGGAACGGGAGCGAAAGGTTGGTGCGATTAAGGATGAAGTGGCAGGCAAACTCCGCGAGGAATTTGGAGAGGAAGAGGTTACTGACGCGGTAGTGGAACAGGCCTTTTATCACATTCAAAAGACTGCTCTTCGCGGCCTGATTCTTAAACAAGGTAAGCGGCTTGATGGTCGTGGCCTCACCGATTTGCGTTCAATTGATTGTAAAGTGGGGGTTTTGCCTCGCACGCATGGATCGGCTCTCTTTACCCGAGGTGAGACTCAAGCACTTGTGACCACCACTCTGGGCACGACTGACTCGACTCAGCGCTTTGACAGCTACACCGGGGGAGAAGACAGTAAGCAATATATGATGCACTACAACTTTCCGAATTATTCGGTGGGCGAGACTGGTCGCATCATGGGGCCGGGTCGACGTGAGGTGGGGCATGGTGCATTGACTGAGCGCTCCCTTCTGCCGATGTTGCCGATAAATGATGCAGAAGGGAATTATCCTTATGCTATCCGTCAGGTTTCTGAAATTTTGGAATCCAATGGGTCGAGCTCCATGGCTTCTGTTTGCGGTGGCAGTTTAGCGCTGATGAATGCCGGTGTTGAAATGAAGGGGACTTGTGCGGGTATCAGTATTGGCATCTGCACCGATCTTGATGAGAACGGTAAAATCACCGATCACCGTATTCTCACGGACATAATGGGTTGGGAAGATGCGTTCTGTGACATGGATTGTAAAATAGCGGGCTCCAAGGAAGGGATCACTGGGTTCCAGTTGGACCTTAAGCTCAAGGGGCTTCCGATGAGTATTATGGAGGAAGCGATTGAGGAGGCCCGGAAAGCCCGTCATGAAATCATTGATATCATGAATGAGACCATCAGTGAGCCTGGTGAAATGAGTAAATACGCCCCGCGTATTACCCAGCTGAAGGTTGACCCTGAAAAGATTGGGATGATTATTGGGCCAGGTGGCAAAAATATTAAGCGAATCGTCGAGGAGTCGGGTTGTGAAATCAATATCGAGGATGATGGCACCGTTAATGTTTACTCGCTGAACCCGGAAGGCATGCAGGTCGCTGTAGAAGAAATTGAAGGAATGACTGCTGAGCCGGAGATAGGGCGTGTGTATGAAGGCACGGTGGTTTCTGTAAAGGACTTCGGTTGTTTTGTTGAGTTCCTGCCGGGCAAAGATGGTCTCTGTCATATCAGCGAGCTATCTGATAAGCGCGTGGATAAAACCGAGGACGTGGCAAGAGAAGGTGACAGGATGTCTGTGAAGCTTATCGGGGTGGACGAGCGAGGGAAGGTGAAGCTCTCCCGTAAAGCTGCTATGATCG
This sequence comes from Verrucomicrobiota bacterium, assembly GCA_030747505.1. Classification (GTDB taxonomy): domain Bacteria; phylum Verrucomicrobiota; class Verrucomicrobiia; order Limisphaerales; family UBA1100; genus UBA1100. Next base: position 47,250 of record JASLKQ010000010.1, read on the forward strand.
AAAGCGGAGAAATCGAAGCGCCTGCCGAAGGAGAAGGACAGAGTGAGTCCAAGCCGGAACGTGAGGTCAGCGATGAAGAACCTGAGGTTGGGAAGCTCTATCAAGGCACTGTAGTGACAGTGAAGGAATATGGCGCTTTCGTTGAATTTCTCCCAGGTCGCGATGGGCTTTGCCATGTAAGCGAGTTGGCGACGGCTCGCGTTAAGAATGTCGAGGACATTGCCAAGGTTGGCGACAAGATTTGGGTGAAACTCCTTGAGATAGATGAACGCGGTAAGGTTCGCCTATCGCGCAAGGCGGCGTTAGAAGAGCGCGAGGCGGCTGAAGCGGAAGAGTAATTTTTCTCGCGGCTTGCTTCGCGATCTTACATTGAGTTAAATACTTTCGTGTTGAACCAGCAGACACTGGCTGGCCAAGTCAGCTTTAGTGGTATTGGCCTGCACAGCGGCAATAAGGTAAAAATGACCTTTTTGCCTGCGCCGCCAAGTCACGGGATACGCTTTCGACGTGTTGATCTTGATGGTCAGCCGGAGGTCGATGCATCAGTTGAGAATGTTTCAGAGACCAATCGGTCTACCACGCTTTCCAAGGGAAGCGTTAAACTTCACACCGTTGAACATGTTCTGGCTGCTTTTTCAGGGTTTGGAATCGATAATGCAGTTGTGGAGCTCGACGCGAACGAGCCACCCATTGCAGATGGGAGCTCAGATCGATTCTGCCGAATGATCGAGGAGGCGGGTGTCGTTGCCCAAGACGAACAACGAGAGGTATATCTTCTTGAGGCACCTATTGAGTTGCAAAGTGGCGAAACGCAGATGATGGCGTTTCCTCATGACCGACTGAAAATTACCTGTACGAGTGCGGGCGAACACGGGCGCTTTACACAGCTCTTTAGTGTGGAGCTGAATCCGGAGACTTGGCGTGAGGACATCTCAAAAGCACGTACGTTTTGTTATTACGAGGAGATAGAGCACCTGTACAAAAACGGTATGATTAAGGGAGGGAGTCTGGAGAATGCCGTGGTTATCCGTGATGATGCGGTGCTTACCAATGAGCCTTTGAGGTATACCAACGAGTTTGTTCGGCACAAGATTCTCGATATTATCGGAGATCTGGCTTTAATGGGGAGACCTGTTGGGGCGCATATCGTTGCTGTGTGCCCCAGTCACACGGCCAACTGTGAGATGTCCCGTAGGATTTTGTCGCAAATGCGGAAACCCAAGGAGACTGCTGAGACTTTTGCCCCACCACCTGAAAAAGGACGTTCAGCCAAGGTGGCCGTGGAGGAAAAGGCACGCGAGTCGATTGTTCAGGATGGTGCAATTTTGGATGTAAACCAGATTATGAAAGTGTTGCCGCACCGGTTTCCATTCCTGATGGTGGATCGGGTTACCTTGATTGAAGGTAGTCATATCGTTGCTCAAAAGAATATCAGCATTAACGAGCCTTACTTTGAAGGTCATTTCCCTAATCATCCGATTATGCCTGGGGTCCTTCAACTGGAAGCCATAGCACAGGTTGCGGGTATATTAATGCTCAAAAAAGCTGAAAACATCGGGAAGCTGGCTTATTTTATGGCTGCAGAAAATGTAAAATGGCGCAAACCAGTGCTTCCTGGCGATGTGCTTTCCATTGATGTCGAGCTGACCAAGTCCCGAGGTAAAATCGGAAAGGCAATTGGTAAATGTCTTGTGGATGGTGAAGAAGTCAGCGAGGCGTTAGTGACATTCATGCTGGTTGATGCCGAAGACTGATGAGCGAGGTTCATTCTACCGCGGCTATTGAAGAAGGCGCACAGATCGGGGATGGATGCAGAATCGGCCCCTATTGTGTTATCGGTCCTGATGTGAAGCTGGGATCAGGTTGCAAACTGCACTCTCATGTCGTGATAAATGGTCGCACTGAGATTGGTGAGGACAATGAGTTTTATCCATTCTGTTCCATTGGTCTCAAAACTCAGGACTTGAAGTGGGACGGAGGAATTTCAGGGACCCAAATCGGTTCCAACAACACATTCAGAGAATACGTTACCGTTCACAGTGCGACAGGTGATGGAGATGTAACGGTTGTCGGGTCACACAACAATTTATTGGCCTATACGCACGTGGCGCATGATTGCCAGTTGGGTGATCATATCATTATGTCCAATGTAGGCACCTTGGCCGGGCACGTGATAGTGGAAGACCGGGCGATTATTGGTGGCTTGGCAGCTGTGCATCAATTTTGCCGCATTGGAACGATGTCGATTATCGGTGGCTGCAGTAAGGTGGTGCAGGATATCCCTCCTTACATGATGGCTGATGGTAGCCCTGCCGTCACCCGTGCTCTGAATAAGGAGGGGCTTAAGCGCAATAAATTAGCGGAGGAGGTGCAAAAATCTCTTAAACAGGCGCACCGGATCTTATTCCGGGAAAACCTCACGATGGCCAATGCTGTTGAAAAGGTGAAGAGGGAGGTGTCAGCCTGTCCAGAATTGAATCATCTACTCAATTTTGCGGAATCCAGTGAGCGTGGAATTGCTAAGTAAGGCATGTGATTCAGGGGTCTGAATTATCCCACGATTCCGCGTTTTCATTCATCATCAGTTCGGCAATATCACACACTTTCACGGTTGCATCTTTCGCGGTTATCCCATCAGTCATCATCGTTAAACAAAATGGGCATGAGACAGCGACGGTTTTGGATCCAGTATTGAGAGCTTCAGTGATGCGGCCTGATCCGGTGCGTTCAGTGGCAGGATCATCAAACCACATGCGTCCACCGCCCGCGCCGCAACAGGCGGTTTGGCAGCTATGTCGCGGCATTTCCTTTAAGGAATTTGGGAGTAACGTGCGCGGGGCCTCTGTGATACCATTGACGCGGGCGAGGTAGCAGGGATCGTGGTAGGTCACCGTCTCGTCTGAGGCGGCCGCAGCTTTTAATTTGCCTGCAGCAACGAGTTCGCCAAGAAATTGCGTGTGATGCACCACCTCGTAGTGGCCGTCAAATTGTGGGTAATCCTGCCGTAATGAATTGAGGCAGTGGGGACAATGGGTGACGATTTTTTTGACGTTATGGCGGGTAAAAGTTTCGATGTTGGTTGCGGCCAGTTCCTGAAATAGAAATTCATCTCCCATGCGGCGGGCTGATTCTCCACTGCAGCGTTCCTCAGGGCCAAGTACCGCAAAGTTAACATCAGCGTGTTGTAAAAGCTGGGCTACGGCACGGGCCACCTTCATGGTGCGGGGATCGTAAGCAGCAGAGCAGCCCACCCAATAAAGTACATCGAAGTCGGGGTTATCCTGCACAGTGAATATATTGAGACCCTCAGCCCACGTGAGCCGGTCTTGTTCAGGTAAGCCCCACGGATTGCCCGCGCGCTGCATCTTTTGCAGGGAAGCCGCCGGAGCGCCGCGCAATTCCCCTTCACCGATGAGATGCCGACGCATATCAGTGATGTAATCAGCCGGGCGCACTCCAAGCGGGCAGATGTCATTGCAGGCGTTGCAGGTGGTGCAAGCCCATAGTGTTTCTGAGCCAATGGTTTCGCCATGCAGTGAACTGGGGCTGGAGGTCTCCATGAGTTTGCGCAAATCCTGCACAAGGTCGCGCGGTGAAAGCGGCTTGCCTGCCTCATGCGCTGGGCACATGTCCTCGCAACGTCCACATGACACGCAAGCATCCAGACGCAGCAAATCGCGCTGTGTGAATTGTTCCAGCCGGCCTACGCCCACTTCGCCCGTTTCCTCTACTTCCTCCATTGTAACAGGCTCCATCCGGCCCAAAGGGCGCGGCGAGTAGGCGAGGCTAAATACCGCGGCAATGGCGTGAGCAAGCCGGCAAAACGGCAAGGCTGCAATAAAGCCAAAGGCGATAACTGAGTGAAACCACCATAACCCAAAATGAATGGAACTGACGTTGGCTTGATTCACACCCGCAGAGCTGAACAATTTTGAGCAACCGTAGCCCACATAGGAAATACCGGGCATCGCCGTGTCCTCACGAATAATACGCAAACCTTCAATAAGATAACCGGTGACACCGAGTACAATGATTGAGGAAAGCACCAGCCAATCAGCAGTTCGGTGTTCTATGGAACTGTCGCGGCGCATACGGCGGAAAGCAAACCACATCGCACCGCCAATCATCAGTAAACCAAATGTATCGAGCGTAATTTCGTAAATGATAAAATACACGCCCTTATGAAACAGCGGCTCGGTTGACTCTCGCCCCGCCAGCGCCGAGCCGTAGTGCTCTATACCCACCAAAATGGTTCCGATGAACAGTGCGAGGAATCCCCAAAAAAGCATTCGATGGGCAAAGCTCGCCTTGGGACGCGCACCGTGCAGACTGCGCTGGGCCAGTGCGCGGGTTCGGAGATTTTGAAACGCCTCCTTCCAATCGATGCATTCGTTGTCTGGCCGACCGCGTCTCCAGAGTTTGACCCGCCGCCAGACGCCCCACGCGAACACGCCGGAGGAGACAAACGCCAATGCGTAAAAGATGACCTTGGACGTTTCGCCCAAGTTGCCGAAGATTTCCCGTGAAAGGTCTTCAGTCATTAACTGCCGTTCAATTCCTCGATAAGGCGTGGTACTTCCTTATACACATCGCCTACGAGGCCGTAATCTGCGAACTCGAAAATGGGTGCATCAGGATCCTGATTAATGGCGGCAATCACACGTGAATTTTTCATGCCGGCCAAGTGTTGCACCGCGCCACTGATGCCGAGGGCAAGATAAAGCTCCGGGGCAACAATCTTACCTGTCTGGCCTACCTGTAACGAGTTGGGGGTAATACCTGCGTCCACAAGCGCGCGTGAGCTGCCGGTTGCCGCGCCAAGTTGATCAGCTAAGCCACCGACGTACTTCTCGAAATCCTCAGCATTCTTAAATGCGCGCCCCCCCGACACAACAATATGTGCCTCAGTGACATCTGGTCGGGCTCCCTTTTTGCAATCGAGAGATTCAAACCGTGTGGCGCTGGGTAAAGTGCTGGCATCAACGGACAATGTCTCGATGAGAAACGGTATGTCGGCTGGTTTTGGCGCGTTATAAGCAGAAGGGCATACAGTGATGATTTTTGGGGATCCTTCCAGTATGAGGGTGGCATTAACCGCTCCGGCAAACATCGGTCGACGAAGGCGCAATTGTCCATCGGTAATTTCATGGTCGGTCACATCGCTGGCCATTGCCCCGCCGAGCAGACCGGCTGAGCGGCCCACAATGTCCTTTGCCCACGTGGTGGATGTAGCCACGATAAGTTCGGCGTTTTGACTTCGGGCCACCTCAGTGATGACATGTGCCCAGCGGTCTGCAACGTTTTGTGACAGCGATTCATGGTCTGCTGTAAGCACGGGGGCATACTTTGCAGCTTCAGCGGCGATTGCACCAAGGTCTTCACCAAGCAGAAGTGCAGTGACCTCATCAGACAATTCGCGAGCAAATCCGATGGCTGAACCGCTGCTGGGGCGAAGAGTGGTTCCATCATGTTCCAATAGGACGAGAACCTTGTTCATTCAATAACCTCCGATTCGCGCAGCCTGTCGAGAAGGTCTGTGGCTGTGGTGACCTTTTCGCAGGTGCGTTGACTGTCAATGAGTTCCATCCCAAGAAGGCGGATGCGAGGCTCTGGTTTAATGCCCAGTTTGGCGGGGGTGGAGTGTTCGGTCGGCTTTTTCTTCGCCTTTAAAATGCTGGGCAAGGAAGCATAACGTGGCTCATTGAGGCGAAGGTCGGCCGTGACCACGGCAGGCAGAGTGACGTGAATGATTTCTATGCCAATATCGGTTTCGCGGTGAATACGCAGGCCGTCGGTGGTGAACTCAATTTTGGAGACGAAGGTAGCCTGAGGCCAGCCTAACTGGGCGGCCAGGAATTGCCCTACCTGATTGGCATCATCATCGACGGCCTGTTTGCCCATGAGTATGAGAGCGGGTTTCTCTTGATGAATAACCGCGGCAAGAATACGGGCGACATTCCATGGGTCGATCTGCCCTTCGTGCTCGATAAGTAGCGCGCGATCGGCGCCCATGGCAAGAGCGGTACGCAAATCGGTTTCTCCCTCAGCCGGAGCGATACTCACTGCAATAATCTCAGCCTCAGGATGGGCCGTTTCGCGGATGCGCAAGGCTTCCTCCACAGCGATGGCATCAAAAGGATTTAAAATATATGTGACTGCGGAACCGTCAATATCGGTGGCATCAGCATTGAGGCGTAGTTTTTGATCGGGATCTGGAACGCGTTTGCAGGGAACAAGAATTTTCATGTGTCCTTTTGTTTCACATTAGCGGTTTTCCCCTCGATGCGACCGTAGTAACTACCCTGCATTGTGTAACAACGCTGTTGAATCTCTTCACGGTCAAGAAAGCCGGGAATATCCCAATAGCGGTCAGCCTCGATAGAGTCGATGTCGTAGGTGGATTTACCATCAAGAATAAGTTCGCTCATGATAAGACCGATTGCGGGACTTTGCACGATACCATGACCCGAAAATCCGGTGCAGTAGTAAAGACCCTCATGGTCGGGGAGTTGGCCGCAAAAAGGCAATCCATCGGGAGTGAACGTCATGATGCCCGTGGTGATATGCATGGGAGTGCGCTCGTTTAGCCACGGGAAGCGTTGTTGCGCAGCATGAATAAGGAGGGCGAGATTAATATCATCGCGCCGTACCTTCATGGCAGACATATCAAAATCGGCCGGCAAGATGCTCATGTCGTGTACGGGACAGTCCTCACCGTACATGCCGACAAGCAGTCCTCCATTCTCTGGCCTGCCATATATGCGATGGTGGCGGTTTCGGAAGCCGGGGCTGAGCCGATCCACTGGATGGTCAGGATGAGGTTGTGTAGTGAGGTAAACATGGCCGAGTGCGGCGGCGGGCAGTGTCGTGTCGGTGAGAGAGGCAACCAGATGCGACCACGGGCCGGCTGCGTTTACGATAACAGGTGCGTGAAATTCACCTCTGGGAGTTTGCACCCCAACGGCCTTGTTTCCATCAAGGATTACACCGGTAACCGGACAGCTGTTCTCATAACGAACATGGTGATCGCGACCTACCTTGTGGTATGCTGCAGCCAGTTCAGCAGGTTGAAGGTGGCCATCGGTGGGGCACCAGCAGGCATCAGTGAGGTCATCGGTATGCATGTAAGGCATGCGCTCAGTCAGTTCATCAATGGCAATATGATCTATATCAAAATTAATAGAATGACCCATTTCGACAAGGTCTGTTATTTCCTGTGCTCGATCAGGGGTTTCAGCCACTCGCACGGATCCGGTTTGTACATAAATTTCGACGCCTGCTTTTGCCTCGAGTTCCTTCACTATTTCCACGCCATCCATCAGCATACGGGTGTGCTCGGTAGTGCCACGCAATTGGCCGAGCAGGCCCGCGGCGCGGCCAGTGGACCCGTTACCGATTTGTTCGCGCTCCAGCACGGTAACGGAGGTGCCGCGCATAGCTAACTGCATGGCAGTGGACAAGCCGGCAACACCTCCTCCGATTATGATGACATCTGATGTATTTTTGCTCATGTCTGCTAAATGTTTTACCCAATGGGCTGAGGCTAAAACTTCACCACATCCTTTTCCAGCCTGTTGAACCGACAGCATTGTTCATATCCGGCTTTACGGGCGAGGGTGGTGGCGTCCTCCAGATTCATGCCCACTTCAGATGGGGAATGAGCATCGGAACCAAAGGTTATTTGGACGTTCGAACTCTTGGCAAGCTTGAGGAATTCAAGGCTTGGGTAAATCTCAGCACAATCCCGGCGCAGGCCGGCAGTATTCAGCTCAATGCAGGTGTCGGTGCTTTCGCAGGCAGCAAAGAAATTAAGATAAAGACCGGTGTTGTCACACGTGGGCCGGTGTCCAAATTTCTTTGGGAGATCCGGGTGGCCAATAATCTGGAACAGGCCAGAGTCGGCGGCACAAGTCAGTCGCTCAAAGTATTCGGACCATATCTCGTCTACCGAACGATTTTCCCATTCGGCTATATACTTTGGGTTGTCAAAATCCCATTTTCCGGAAATGTAATGTACTGAGCCGATAAAATAATCCCAGTCATGTCGACTGGCCATTTCCTTGATCCACGGCTCGTGGCCGGGAATGAAATCGACTTCAAGTCCCAATCGAATAGGCAGGGCAGGGTGGCTTTCGCGTGCGTACTCTACCTTGGAGACGTATTGAGTAAGCTCGCTGGCCAACATGCGCCAGTCGTCCTGGTCATCATGTTCCACCGGAGAATGATCACTGAAACCGATCTCAGGAAGTCCTAGCTCCAGCGCGCGCGCAGCATATTCTACGGGTTCTCCCTTGGCGTGACGGCAAAGGGGGGTGTGCATATGGTAATCGGAGGGCAGGGCCATAGGCAGACAATAGCGAGTTAGCTGGCAATCGTGAAGGGATTTGATTGACATGAATATGCCTCAATTTCATTATCCGCAGGCAAATCCCAATGGTATTTGCCCCGCTCGACGGGGCTTTTTGTTTTATGGCTAATACGATTCTGATAGGTGCCCAGTGGGGCGACGAAGGTAAAGGTAAAATCGTCGATGTGCTTACTGAGAAGGCGGACCTTGTCGTTCGCAGTCAGGGTGGGGCCAACGCCGGACACACGGTTCGGGTGGGTTCCAAGGAGTATATTTTGCACCTTATTCCTTCAGGTATTTTGCGTAGGAATAAGGTGTGTTTGATTGGTAATGGCGTAGTGATTAACCCTACCTCACTGGTCAAGGAACTTGACGGGCTTCAGCAGCAAAAAGTCAGTGTTAAAGGTCGACTTTTCATCAGTGATAAAGCGCATCTGGTAATGCCTTACCATAGTGAGCTTGAATCTTGCGCTGAACGCTTGAAGGGTAAAGACAAGATAGGGACGACCTTGCGCGGGATCGGGCCTGCGTACGGGGATAAGACAGCACGTACAGGTCTGCGGATGGCTGATTTGATCGATGACAAGCGCATGGAAAGTCGTTTGCGTGATCGGGTTCGGGATGCAAACCGGTTGATCAAGGCATTTGGAGGTAAAGCTATTTCGTTCAAGGCTGCTCATGCGGAATATGCTAAAGCGGCAAAACGTTTAAAACCATTTGTGGCAAACACCACGAGAATGCTCCACGAGGCACTGGAAAAGGATAAAGAGATTTTATTTGAGGGTGCTCAGGGAACATATTTGGATATTGATCAAGGGACTTATCCGTACGTCACTTCTTCGAACACAACTTCAGGGGGAGCCTGTACTGGATCAGGAATGCCACCCAACAAGGTGGATCATGTCATGGGGGTCATTAAGGCCTATACAACCCGTGTGGGTAGCGGGCCGTTTCCTACCGAGGATGATGCGATTGGAGACATGCTCCACAATATGGGCAGGGAATTTGGAGCAACAACAGGAAGGCCGCGCCGCTGCGGTTGGTTCGATGCGGTGGCAACTCGTCAAGCTGTGCAGGTTAATGGGATTGATCAGCTGGCAGTGACAAATATTGATGGACTGGATAAGTTGCCGGAAATACGGGTTTGTACCGCGTACCGTTTGCGCGGAAAAACAATTGATTATGTTCCCACCATATCTGAGGACATTGAGCAGCTTAAACCGGTTTATGAGACTTTTCCGGGATGGCAGATAGACACAACCAAGGCAAAAAACTGGCGTGAACTTCCGCTTAAGG
>JASLKQ010000110.1 GCA_030747505.1 Verrucomicrobiota bacterium
GAGAAACTGGTTCATCTTGCGACTTTGGGTGGAGCGGGCAGCTGTTTGCTTGGTGTACCATTGCGGGGTAAAGCCGTCCTGTCCCTCAATGAAGGCATTAATAAGGCGCTGGTAGGATTCGCCCAATGAACGGTTTGCCAGGTAGGACTCAAGCATCGGGTAAACATGTGGGAAGCCCATGTTGAGGCGCATGTGGCAAAAGACCGACACCGCGCCACGATCAACCATGGTCAGTGAAAAACGCTTGAGCTTGGGATCCAGACTGCCGGCCACCGGACCGGCCATGACGCAATCGGTTGCCGTACCCACACCGGAATAGCAGCTGCCACTGAGGATGATCTGATTGGAAAAATTGACGGGATTCAAGGCATCCACCTTCATGCCAACAATGCGCCCCGGAACACCGTGGCCAAAAAGCATGGTCAGTGAACTCTTCTCCAGTTTCTTGCGAGCCGGCTCCGGTAATTTTGCCACCGGGCTGCGGCGGCTGCCCTGCAGAACCCAGTGGTCTTTAGCGGAAACAGCGGGAAATCCAGCCCGATTTTCCAAACCGGGGATGGAATTGATGGTGAGATTGGCTGAAGTGTAGCCGGCCTGCTTGAGTGACCCTTTCAATACCTCAATCTTCTGGAAGGATTTATAACCCGGATCAAAAATCTGGGAGATACCAAAAAAGTTTTTGGGCTGATTGGCTGCATCATAACTGACAGATCTTTCAATCAGGCCAACCAAGCCCTTGGCATCGGAGGCAACAAGTAATCCCGGATATACATCCAGGTAGGGATCTTCATCCAACCGGGTAAATACATCCCAGAGCGCAAGGAGCGTATTTTCACGGTAACTTTGCAATTGAGGCACCACGGCCACGTACCGCGGCTGAAGTTTTATCAGCTGCAACCGCAGCTGCTCACGCGCCTTGGGATCTGAACTGAGATTTTTCAGGCTGCTTACCTTGAGTAATTTACCTTTGTGATGAGCCAGAAGTTTATTTACCGCCTTGGTACTCGCTTGATCCTGCACATCACTGAGCACCACATAGGCCTTGCCCAGAGGCGGATGTTCTTTTGTGTCCTGCACCCAGCAGCTCATACGCCTTGCCTGCATGGTGGGAGTTTGCCCTGGCTTCACACGGGGGATTTGATCCGGGGTTGGAATCACCAACGTCGCGGATTTTGCCGGAGTCGCAATAAGAAGCAGGGAAAGAGCGTAAACAAACAAACGTCCTAAGTGCATGGAGTTATGCTGCCAGAAAGAAAGCCGCTGGCGAGGGCAAAAATTTAATATAAGTGCAATCAGTCATATGAGTGGCCACAGTATTCACACTCCGTTCGACCTTCCTTGCCAACAGTCCTGAAGGAGCCACACGCAGGGCACACGCAATCAAGTCGTTCCTGAGCTTCTTCGGTTCCCTTTTCACCTCTGCAAATTCCGTAAACCACGAGTGCAGTTACCACAAAAACAAACGTCAAGCCCTGGCCATCGCTCAGTAAAAAATAGAACGCCTGAATGCTGATCATTTTATGTTACTGGAGTTACTGGAGCTGCTTCACTTACATGGCGGGTTAAAAGCATGGAGGCAATCATGCTCAAGATAATGGCACTGCCAAAAACATACATCCCACTTAACACGGTAACGTGCACCTTGACTTCAGCCAAGGATGATGAGCTGATCACACTGGAGTTGATCTTGAGAAAGGTGACCATGAAAGCCACCACGAAAACATCGCCCATCGACCACTGTCCCCAGCTCTTCAGCCAGTTCAAGACCCGGGCCTTATCCCGCTTACCTGGAACCATAATTAACCCCAGGGCGATGTATTTTGAGATCGGAAAAAAAATGGTGAAAAGCAGAATGCAGATTGCCAGAAAAACATCGGGATCCGCTGTCTCGGTGCCCAGGAACAGATCCTTGATGGTCTCAAGGAGCTTAATTTCCTGCACCTCAGGAGCCGGACTGGGTATTTCAATATTCAAACTGGGCATCATCGATTCAATTACCGGTTGGCCTCGGGATTTAACCTCCTTGTTAACCGTGCGGGAGATATCGCCGACATTGATTTGATTAGCAGCTGCAGCAGCCAGGCCGCCTTCACTGGAAGCCTGTCTTTTCAAATCCCAAACATAATCACGGATGAGCTCGCTGATCTGGTCACTGGCCTCATCGAGGGGAATTTCCTTGGCCGCCTTCTCCTTGAGCATCTCATTAATCCCCTCGTTATTGACGATGACATGCCCTTCCACCCGGGCCACGTTCATGGTGAGACTGACCGCATAGAGAACAATCGAGAGCGGTAAAAACAGGCAGGCAACCTGAAAACTCATATCAGTTTTTTTGGGGGAATCAGTCATGGTCATTTGTCCTTTTGATTGGAGGATCTGCGGCGGGTGGGGATGGTGCTGAATACGCCCGCCTTGAATTCCCGGCAATTGGGCAAGGCCCTGCTGAGCAAGGTTGACTGACTGCTGGGAATATTATTCCCGCGAGCCATAAACCTCTTCAAGGCCACCAGCTCAACCAAAGGCTCCAGAATACTAATGCGATTATTTTCTATATACAGTTTTTCCATCAACACCATGTCAGCCAAAGGGGATACATCCGCAATACGGTTGTCATCGAGCTCCAACCACGACATCTGTTTCATGCCGGTTAAAGGGCTGATATCATCAACCTGATTACCGCGCAAAGACAGCGTACGCATCGCCTTCAAGCCTTCAATCGATTGAAGCGAAGCCCCGTTCAGCCTGTTGCGCTCCAGATAAAGGTGACGAAGGCGGCTTAACCCCGCCAGAGCTTCTATTTTCCTGACACGGTTTGCTCCAAGAGCCAGCCAGTTGAGCTCAATCATCCCTCTAATGGCTTCAACTTCCTCAATCTGGTTGCGTTCCAGGTCCAGTGAAATTAACCGGGTTAGTTTTTCCAAGGGGGCAATATCTGAAATCGCATTCTTCTTGAGATGCAACACCTTCATCCGTGTCAACTCAGCCAGTGCAGAGACATCACTGATGCGATTATCACTGGCCTCCAAAACCTCCATCGCCAGAAGATTCTTTAATGGCGACAAGTCCACAATCTGGTTGCCATGAATATTGAGGCGCTTCAGACCAACCAATGATTGCACCGGATCTATCCTCTCAATTTCCTCCCCAAAGAGATCCAGCCTCTCCACCTTGGCCAAGTGCGCCTGGGTTAATTCGTTATCCTTGATTTTGAGATCCCTACAGATCGCCCGACGGATACGCTGGTGGTCAGGATTACTGGCGTTAAAATCCTGCAGTGTGAAACTGGAGGCAGAAACGTTGGGAGTCTCGACGGGTTTCGCCTTCGGCTGCGGATAGGAGGCGACCGGAGGATCCTCGCAGACAATCCACAACCCGGTTGCCATACAAAGTGCGATAAACCGCAAACGTTTCATCCCCCTAGCGATTCATGATTTCCTCAATTTCACCGGCTTCAATTGGAACTTTTGCCATCAGATTGACCGGCCCATTTTCAGTAACCACTATGTCATCCTCCAGGCGCACCCCAAAACCCTCGTCAGGCAGATAAATTCCCGGTTCCACGGTAAGCACCGTGCCTGCGGCAAAAGGTTGGTTGTTATCTCCTACATCATGCACATCCAATCCCAGTGGATGACCAAGGCCGTGCATGAAATACTTGCGACAAGCCGGGTTATCGGGATCCTGTTTTTTGATCTGGCTCTTCTTTAACAGACCCAGCTTGAGAAGTTCCTCGTTCATATGCATCTGGGATTCCCGGGTCCAATCCTTATGCAGTTTCCCCACCGTAGCTCCCGCAATACTTTGGCGCAACACGCGCAGGACCGCGTTATACACCTTCTTCTGCCGCCGACTGAATTTACCGCTTACTGGAATCGTACGGGTAAGGTCGGCGTTATAATTGGCGTAACTGGAAGCCACATCCATCAGAAGCAACTGGCCTTTTTTGCAAACCTGATCGTTTTGCAGATAATGCAGCACACAATTATTTTTGCCTGCAGCCACTATTGGGGTGTAGGCAAACTTGCCGCGGCGTTTGATAAATTCGCGTGCCAGCTCCGCTTCCACCTCATATTCCATGACTCCCGGCTTCACAAACCGCAGCGTTCGCCGAAAGCCCTTGGCGGTGATACTCACCGCTTCCTTCAGGAGCTCGATCTCCAAATCCGTTTTCACCACGCGCAACTCATGCAGTAGCGGAGCCAGACGCCGGTACTGGTGAAGTGGAAAATCCGCCTGACATTGCCGAATGAAACGCATATCACGCGTCTGCACCTCCACATTTGCCCGCTTATATTCATTGCTGTTGAGATACGCACTCTCTGCCTCGCACATCAGCGAACGGAACAATACCGGAAACTCCGAAAGCCACTTCACATTCTTGATACCCGATATTTTCCGCGCATCAGCCTTGGTATGCTTGTAGCCTTCCCAGATTTGCAGATGCTCATTAGGTTGACGCACAAATAAAATCTCACGCTGTTTCTCATCAGCGGCATCGGGGAACAGGAGCAGAATGCTTTCCTCCTGTTCAATACCCGTCAAAAAAAACAGATCCGCATTGGGTTGCATTGGGAGAGTTCCATCGGCGTTGGTCGGAAGGACATCATTGGCATTGATCACTGCCAAAGCCTTGGGAGCCATCAATTCAGCGATGCGGTTGCGGTTTTGAACAAAAAGCTTGGGTTTTATGGGCTTGTGTCGCATGGAGGAACGGAGCTCAGAGTGCGCGAAAGATCGGTCTGCGGCAACGGTTTTTCAGTCAGACCCAAAGGTCTCAAGATATTGCCCGATTATTTCCTCGAGAGATGGCGGCTTGGGAAGGCCCAGTGATACCGCACGAGAGCCATCCACGTCGGTAGGCCAGGTATCCACAATCCCCTGAATCCGCTCATCAAAAGCATCCTCAATCGGACCCAGTGTTAAACCATGTTCTGAGGCCATTTCAGTCAAAACTGACTCAGCCTTTTCGGGCGTTACTTGATGAGCTGGCAGGCAAAAACCCCGGTCATCACCCAGCTTAGCCTCAGGCAATTCATGCAGAGAAATGAAAGATTCCACTACTGTATTAAAACCGGTCATTGGATGGGGCTGGCTCCGGTGCACGGGAAGTCTACAAACCTCTCCCTTAAGCGGTTCCCTGAACATTCCGCTTGCCCAACTGGAAGCCGCCGCATTGGGCTTACCGGGACGAATAATCACCGTTGGTAGACGCGCCGTTCGTCCATCAAAATGACCTTTACGGACGTGATCATTCAAAAGCAGTTCACACATTGCCTTGGTCATTCCATAGGTGGTCCGGGGAGTATGCTTGGTGTGATCACCAACAGGTGCAGGCATATCCTCTCCCCCAAAACTGGCGATGCTACCGGCAAAAACAACCCGTGGCCTGCCGGCCGCCTGCCGTGCCACATCAAAAACATTCCGCCCCCCGTTGAGATTAACCTTTAGCGCATCATCATAACGTTCCTCACATTCCCCGCTTACCATCGAGGCAAGATGAAATATGGAGAAACTATCCGAACCTTCAACTGCCTCGTTGATCACTGCGGACCCACTTACATCCCCTTCCAGATGGCGCACACGTGAATCCTCCGGTTGCCTTCCAAAATGCGTATCCAGTAACACCAGTTCTTCAATCGGCTCTGGTTCACCTGAGCCCCCGGTCAATTCACCGCGAGCCAACAGGGCTTCTGCCAATTGTGACCCGAGAAACCCACCACCGCCTGTAATAACGACCTTCATCGGACCTGGAGATCATTGATCTGTTCCAGATGAGTCAGCAAACCGCTGTGATCCATCTCTCCTTTTCCACTCTTCACCATTGCCTCAAAGAGATTGTGGAGAAGCTGGGTGATGGGGAGGTCGAACCCAAGCCGCTCTGCCGCAGTAAGCGCGTTCCTTAAATCCTTGAGTTGAAATTTTGAAGGCCCACCCGGTTCAAAATTCCGGTCCACCATACGCTTGCCGTGCTCGGTGAGGATTCGGCTGGAAGCAAACCCTCCCTGTAATGCCTCACGCACCTGCGCGCGATCAGCTCCACCACCTCCGGCCAGAATAAACGCCTCGCTGACCGCACCAATGGTGATCGCTACAATCACCTGGTTTGCAAGCTTAGCTAGCTGACCACAGCCATTCGGACCCACATGCGTGGCGCGGCCCATGGCATTAAAAACCGGTATCATTTCCGAAAAGGTTTCGGGATCTCCCCCAACCATAATAGCCAATTCTCCGGCCGCCGCGCCCTTGGTGCCTCCACTGACCGGTGCATCAAGATAATGAACACCCCCTTGGGCATGACGCTTCGCGTGATCCATCGCTTCATCGGCTCCAATGGAACTCATGTCAATGTGTGTTGCCCCTTCCCTAATAGCCTCAGCCACACCTCCTTCAAACAACACTTCCTCCACTGCATCCCCGTCAGAAAGCATCGTGATAATGACATCAGCATCCACCACGGCCCCGGCAGGTGAAACGGCTACGTTGGCCCCTTCATTCTGAAATCCTTCAGCTTTTTCGACCGAGCGGTTCCATACGGTCAACTCAAAGCCACCCTTCAAAAGGCACCGACACATCGGCAACCCCATAAGTCCAATTCCTAAAAATGCTATAGAGGGATTATCTGTATCAGTCATTCAAAGAGTCGTCGCATACTCCTTAAGGAGATCCACTATGCGTTGGCCAACTGGTGAAAGTTGACCTCGCCATAAAGCCCCTATGGGAACACTTGGAAAATCTTCCAATGGTAATACCCTGATGCCTTTGGGGGCTTTTTTACCGGGTAATGCCAAACTCAAGCCAATGCCGAATCCACTGGCTGCATAGGTGCTAATCAAATCCACTGAGTTAAGCTCAATACCCAACGGCCAATCAATTTTCCGGGTATTCAGTTCCTGCTGGAAAGCGCGCGTAATCCCCTCATTCTGTGGCAAACTGATAAGCGTTTGCGCTATCCTATCCTGGCCCAGGATGTCATCGGCACACTTGACTTTCAGGCGGGTGGGAGCCATTAAAACCATTGGTAATTCGAGAAGTTTTTCAGATTTAAGTTCTGAGGGGGGTTTTGAACTCAAAACAGTCACTCCAAGATCCACTTCGTTTTCCAATAACCACTTTTCAATCTCTGGCTGAATCCCCACCCGTAAAGAGGGATGCAGACTCTGGAATTCTTTCCGCGCAGCGCCCAATATATCAGGGAGATGATCACGGAACACCGTTGTCGATGCAGCGAGGCGAACAGTCTGTGCAACCCCTCCCCTTATTTTTTTCCCAATGGCATCTAGGTTCTCAAAAAACGGCTGTGTAAAGGCATATAGCTCGACACCGGCAGGAGTCAACTCAAACGGTCGTCGCTGGAAAAGTGTGATACCCAGATCATTCTCCAGTTGAATTACCTGCGCACTTACTGCGGGCTGTTGAATCCCATAGGGCATGTTCCGCACTGCACCGGCTATACCTTCGTGCTTGGCGACGTAGTAGAAGAGCTCAAGATGGTGGATGTTCATTTTTTCTTGTTCGGCTTCCTAGGCTTCGGTTTGGCGTTGGGATTGTAGTCCGGGTTGGGCACGGGCATCTTGGCGCCAAGTTGTTTTTGCCATGCGGCGAGCTTAGCACGCAACTCCGCAGCCTTTTTAGGGTTAGCCGCTGCGAGGTTTTTCTGTTCCCCTAAATCTTCAGCGAGGTTGTAGAGCTCAAATTTATCGTAGTGATAAAATTCAATCAGCTTCCAGTCGCCGTCACGAATGGAGGCACCCGGTTTCCAGGCCGAGCCGTGGTAATGTGGATAATGCCAATACAATGTGCGCTCTCCTGAATCATTGCCCTTGAGCTGGGATACGAGGCTTTGGCCGTCGGCATGCAGCTTGGGCTGCGCGGGCAGTTCGGCCAGTTCCAGCATAGTGGGGAAGAAATCCATGCTCACCATCGGCTTGTGCGACACGCTGCCGGGCTTGGTGACGCCCGGAGCCCGGATGATGGTGGGCTCTCGTACGCCCCCCTCGTATAACCAGCCTTTACTGGCACGTAGTGGCAGATTACAGCCGGGACCAAACCGATTACCCTGTAAGGTGCAAAGCCCACCATTGTCGCTGAAGAAAATAACGACAGTGTTTTGGTCGAGTTTCAATTCCTTTAACTTGCCGAGTAACGCACCCACACTGTCATCCACTGCGGCAACCATGGAGGCCAAGGCAGCATTATCCTGCCGCATTCGACTGTTCCCTT
>JASLKQ010000111.1 GCA_030747505.1 Verrucomicrobiota bacterium
GCTACTACCGCCAAGGTTCCGCGTGCGGCGGCAAAATTCATCATGGATCGGGACGCTGAACCCAACCTTGTTACGCGCGATCTGGGCAGGAAATTTTTCGGCATGGACCTGGCCTGCGCCCAATGTCACGACCATTGCAACATTGATGACTTTCGTCAGCGCGACTACTACGGCATCTACGCCTTTATCAGCCGCAGCTACATTTTTCAGCCGGACAAGAAGAAACCGGCGTTTCTGGCTGAAAAGGCAAGTGGCGAGGCCGGCTTCAAGTCAATATTTACTGATGTCAGTGGCAACACCCGTCCGCGTCTGCCGGGTAACCTGGAAATCACCGAGCCCGTCCTTAAGTCGGGCGAGGAATGGATAGTGGCTCCGGACAAGAAAAAGAAAACGCTTCGTCCCATTCCCAAGTACAGTCGGCGTGTCCAGCTGGCCCGTGTGATTGCCCTTAACCGGATGTTTCAACGCAACATCGTCAATCGTCTCTGGGGCCACATGATAGGCCGGGCAATTGTTGAGCCGGTTGACAGCCTGCACTCCGACAACCCGCCCAGTAACCCGGAACTGCTTGAGCTGCTGGCCGATGGGTTTGCGGAAATGAAGTTTGATATGCGCGCCTTCTTGCGCGAACTGGCCCTCACCCAGACCTACCAGCGCAGTGTCGAGATGCCAGGCAATCTGGCTCCCACGGGTATCGACCTTGCCGCCTTCAAGGCTGCCCAGGAGAAATCTGCTGCTGCCCTCATCCAAACGCAGCAAGCCCATGACAAGGACTTAAAGGCACTAGGGCAGGCACGCGCGGATCATCTAACTTTCAAGGCAGAAGCAGACAAGACCGCTAAGGCGGTTCCGGTAGTAAAGAAAGCGGCTGATGCCACGGCAAAACCGCTGGAGGAGGCAAGGAAGATTTTGGCAGATAAGCAGGATAAACACAAATCGGTGACTGCTGCATTTACCGCGGCCAAGGGCGCATCTGTCAAGTTGAAGGACAACAAGGAACTGGCTGTGGCCGCCTCCAAGATCAAGGCCGAGGCCGACAAGCTGGCCGCTGAAGTGGCTGCAGCAAAAAAGAATGTGGATGCCAAAATCGCCCTCCAGAAGGCGGCTCAGGCAAAACTGGTGGCCGCTGAAAAGGCCGTGGTTGAGGCCAAGGCAAAGACTGAGGTGGCCGGGAGGCGGGTGCCCGAGCTGGACAAGGCCTGGATTGCCTCCGCTGAACGGCACGAGAGCGCCAAGCTGGCTGATGCCAAGGCGCAAAGGCGGCTGGATGACGCGCAGTCCTTGCACGATTTGGCCCAGTTGAATTCAGCACTCACAGCCCAGCGTGCCAGGGAGGCAGCCCTTGCCAAGGATCTGGTCGCGTTCAAGTCATCGGTCACGGCCTTGTCCAGTGAACAGCCCAAGTACAAGGAGGCCATGGCCGCGGCCCAGAAGGCGAATGACGGGGCCCTCGCGGCACGCGCGCAGGTACAAAAGAAATTGACTTCCAAGCAGGCCGCCTCCAATGCGGCGGCTGAGGCGATGGCGCAATCGCAGGCCTCAGGAAAACTACTGGCTGAGGCACTGGCAGCGGCAACTCAGGCCAATGATGCGGAGGGGCAGGCATTAAAGGCCAGGTTAATGGCGGCCAAGACGCATGCTGATAAGACAATTCAAAAGGCGCAGGTTGTTGACGCGGTTTTGAAAAAGGATTTGGCGCAGGTAACCGCAATTTTCAACCGGGATGATGCGAAGGCCAAGGATGCTGCAGTTAAACTTGAGGCGGCCAGGAAGATGGTGGCTGATGGAGAAACAAAGCTCGCTGCTGCACGTAAGCGCGCGGTGGACATTACCGGTCAGATTAGTATTTCGCAGACCGCAGTGAAGGAGCTGCAGGAGAAGTCAGATGCGAAGTTTGAGGATTTATCAAAGCGTTGGACTGAAAAGTTTGCCTTAACGGCGGTTTCACCCCTCTCACCGGAACAACTTTGCTGGAGCATGCTGCAGGCGACCGGGCAGGTGGATGCGCAGAGCGCGGCGGCGACGACTGATTTCAACAAGAAGAATCCGCTGAAGAAGGACCAGAAGGAGGACTCAACCCGTGCAGAGACGCGCACCCGGCACGTGGAGCAATTCGTCTACGACAAGCTCAAAGGCAACACGACACAATTCGTGAAGCTATTCGGTGGAGGTGCGGGTGAGCCGCAGGGCGATTTTTATGCTACGGCTGATCAGGCGCTTTATTTTGCCAATGGCGGTACGGTGCGCAGTTGGTTGGGAGGTTTGGCCGGTCGCCTGGGTAAGCTGGAGGAACCCAAGGCGTTGGCTGAGGAAATGTACCTGACGCTGCTAACGCGTCGACCGACGCCGGTGGAGACCGAGGCGGTGACAAAATTCCTGGCCGCCCGGCAAAAGGATAAAACTGCTGCCATCAGTGAGATGACCTGGGGCCTGATGACCTCCACGGAGTTTCGTTTTAAACACTGATTTGGGACCGGGACGTGGGTTCAATTCCCAAAACACATCCTACTCTTTTCTACACTATGCCAATTGGAATCTATGGATCTGGGGGATTTCTCTGTTTGGGTTCAGAGGGTGGTCAGGGAAAAAGAAAGGGTTATTTGATTTTTCTTTGTAAGTGAATTGTCGAGTCAGTTCTTTGATTTCTTCCATCCCTGTTCTGTAGCCCACTTTTCCCATCTCGAATTTTTGAGATGGCCGGAAAAACTCATAATGAGCAAAACGATGGGAATCAAGAATGCAAAGTAAATCTCAAACCCAGGATTATTAAATAAATACACCTTGCCCAAAATCAATGCAAATAGGCTGCTAAAAATAAACGCTGCGTTCCTGAGAATTATTTTTTCTCTAGGCACCCACATATTACTTTCACAGTTGTCGCAGTAAAAGTATTTGAAAACAGTTGTACCTCCGGAATCATTCGTACCCAGACTTCCTCTCACTCGCTTAACATTGAAATGGGTATGCGCTCTACATTGGCTGCACCAAGGCTGATTGCGGTCCGGCTTGAGCTTGGCTAATTTTGAACGTGATATTGTCATTATGGTTATTGCGTAGACGTCGACAGCCAGAAGGAACAGTTAAAATAGCGAGTACGTGTTTTGTTGTATCCGACAATCCTACCCCACCATCCTGATTCAGAGAAGTCCAGAGGATCCCCATGTCAGGGCAAGGAGCTAAAGGGTAGGGGTTATTTGCCACACTTGCGGACTACCCACATGGCAGAACCAAGCCAAGATGATGGCTGGAAAAATCCGCATAACCCGCAAAGCGTCCTCTATCTATTCCTTTGAGCTCGGGGGTTTTGTGATGGTGAGAACCATTGGCAAGGGGCGAATTTTTACCCGGCCAAAAGATCGGTCTGAAGGCCGGTTCATCACCTTCAATTTACCATCCTGCCCCACCAATCCCATGATGCTGCTGCCGCCTCCATCCATATTCGTCGCAGTCCAGCAGCCCAGTTCCTTCATCACACTTGCCAGTTCATGCATGTTCATCCCCTCGCTATAACGACGCTGCCGGCCATCCACCACCACCAACCAGAGAATTTGCCCCTTCTCATCCGTACCCATCGCAGTGCGCGGATGACGAGCCCCACCCGTGCCCACCGTAAGCTTGCCCTTGGAAAGGATCAGCTGAAACCCAGTAGTGGCCTCCTGCGGTTTATCTTCAGCTTGATGCCCAAAACGAGTCCGCCCCTTTGCGTCAAACCATACCGACGCATTGCTGGGAGCCATGGCACTGCGCATTTTGCCTTGGGTACCCGCCAGACCATGGATATCCACCGGCTGACCGGCGTACCAGTTACGATTCTTTCGACCCTGAGCATTGGGAAAACTATCCCAAGGATTGGTGTTCACAAACGCCAACACCGAAGGGCTTGAGGCCAGTTTCCTCGGGTCGGTTAACGCCACTTCTGCCGGGCCATCCCCATCCGGATCCGGGCCCATCGCAACTTTCGGTTTCACCTTGTTCAAGCTCAGATCAATGCGCAGCACATGAATCTTGTTGGGAATCGGGGCCGTCGATTTCTTGAGTGTGTAAGTGATGCCCAATTCCTTGAGGCCCGAATCGCCTGACGCCTTGTCCGCAGAAGCTCCCAGACTAACGTTCGCAAAAAAGAACGCGGTGATAATGGAGAAAAGAAATCGCATTAACTTAGATTTCTTTTATATGAGGTTTAATCGATGAATCCAAAGCGATCATAGCGCTAATACCACCACCGCACATATCAAGAAAAGTTGTTTCATGGCATTGAGGCTAACGATTGAGCCATGTCAGGGCAAGAGGGTTAGAATGCTCAATAATGCTTACGAATCCCGTTCTTAGGGTTCTTGAGGTCGTTAGGCTTTCAGCCCTGTTATACCGATTCGACTCTGTTTTTCCGTAGCGCACAGGAAAAACCCTATTAGGTTCGATTCCTATCGCCCGCTCCAGATTCATTCCTTCCTGAATGCCCACAATTGCTTGGCACTGCGGATATAGATCGTGTTTGCATCGAAGGCCGGCGACACATGGATAAGGTCGCCCAGTTTCTGTTGGTGGACGATATCCAGTTTATCACCGGATTTTACCACGGTGATCAGGCCCGGTTCTGAAGCCAGATAGAGGTGGCCATTGGCAATTACCGGTGAAGCACTGTATTGGCCTGAGCCACCCAGACGTTCGCTATAGATTGCTTTACCGTCAATGGCGTTAACCGCAGTCAGGATGCCTCCACTGCGAACCATGTAGATTCGATTGTCATAAAAAATAGGAGAAGGGATTTCAGGGATACCGCGGTTGTATTCCCAGGCCAGATGGCTTTGGGTAACATCGCCCTTGCCTCCGGGTTTTACGGCGATCAGCAAGGGTTTTCCACTGCCATGGGAAAAATTACTGGTGAATTCCTTCTTGCTCCAGAAGCCGTCACGATTTTTATCCATCCAGCCGAAGATGCCGTCCAGCCGGCGACTGCGTTGATTTTTGTCCTCGGGTAAGGGCATGCCGTAACCGGGGTGACCGTAGGGTAGCTCCGGACGGAAGGGAAAGGTGAAGTGACCGGTCATTTCATTGCGCGAAAGTTTTTCATCACCATTTTTGTCGTAGTGGATCACCGATTTCCAAAAGGGTTCGGGATCAATCTCCATACTGCCGCCGCCGCCTCGCCGGGATGCTGAGGCAAATACCCTGCCGTTTCCGATAATGGGAGCAGAGATCGTTTCGCGTGAGAAACCGGTGACATGCCATTTCTCCTGGCCGGAGGGCAGGGCGTAACCACTTAGGCGGCCATTGCCCAGCACCACCAGTTCAGTTTCCCTGTTGTGGATCCATAAAGCGGGAGTGGACCATCCACTGCGATGAAAAGGTCGTGGGGTTTCCCAGGCGATGGAACCATCCAGTTTGTTTAAGGCTACAATTTTGGAGCGGCTGAGACGACTGCGCGGCAGATTATTATCATCATCAATAACCTGAATAATGAGGTCCTTGTAGCTGATGGGGGAGGAAGAGGTGCCATAAAGGGTGCGCGGTACCGGTAAAGATTTTTGCCATAGCTCCTTGCCGGAGTGATCGTAGCAAAGGATGCCAAAGGAGCCGAAGTAGACATAAATGCGCTTTTCATCCACCACCGGTGTGGGGGCCGCGTGGCTGTTGGCTTTGTGGACGCGTTCGAGTCCAACCAGGGGAGCTTTCCGCTGCCAGATTAGTTTTCCGGTTGCCTTGTCATAGCCGTAGGTGTTTAGGCGTCCGTCCTCAATGCCGGTAAGGAAGATTAGTTTATCAGACAAGACCGGAGAGGAATGGCCGACTGGGGCAGGCGTTTTCCAGGTCGGCTTGGCTGTATCAATCTCAACAGGTGGCTTACTTTCCTTCGCTATTCCAGATCCATTGGGTCCGCGCAACCGGGGCCATTCTGTCCCCTGCAGGATGCTGCTTAACGCGAAAATCACAGCCAAAATCAATCGCATGCACCAGACGCTACCTGCTATGGCCGGTTTTGCCAGCCCAAAGCCATGATCCAAAATTGGTGAATTGTAGAGGTGATTCTGCGTCACATGTTCGTGATAAAGGGTTGACCCGTTTCAGGTAACCCATGACACTTATGTAGCGAAAGGGTAGAGCGATGAATTGTGGTTATGCATGCGGTTCGGCCGAACACGAGATTGCGCGCCGACAGTTTCTGGGCGGGCTCGTCGCCGGCACAGGCGCGATGGTCGGCGGACTGGGCTCACTGACAGCCCCAGAGGCTCTGGCCAACCTGGCCAAGGACCAGAAACGGATGATTGTCATACGCCTGGCAGGAGGCTTGAGTCAGCTCGAAAGCTGGGATCCCAAGCCAAACACCGACACCGGTGGACCGTTCCGGGCTATCCCGACCAGTGTGCCCGGCATCCATATCAGCGAGCTTTTACCCTACACCGCCAAGCAAATGCATCACTTGGCCATCGTGCGCAGTATCAACACCAGAAACGGTGATCACGGTAAGGGCAATTATATGATGCTTCATGGTCGTCGCCAGACCCCGGGTCAAAACCTGCCTGAAATCGGAGCGGTGGTTGCCAAGGGGCTGGATAACGAATCCATCTCGCTGCCCGGGCACATCAAGGTGACCAGCAGTGGAAGTGGCGGCCGCAATAATGACGCCTCCTATCTTGGTCCCAAGTATGCCAGTGTCTCACTGGGTGGAGGTAAGCCACCTGCCTATACCGAGCGACCCAAGAATGTCAGTGAGGCGGCGGAGGCGCAGCAGAATTTGTTTCGGAGACTGGCCAATGACCGGTTTGCCAAAAGACGGCGTACAGCTGAGACCGATGCCTATGTGCAGAGCTATGAGCAGGCGCAGGAACTGATGCGCCAGCGTGAGGTGTTTGACCTCTCCAAGGAATCGAAGAAGGACCACGAACGGTATGGTCCGCATGAATTTGGAAAACACTGCCTTATGGCACGGCGCCTGATTGAAAAAGGTATTACCTACGTGCAGGTGCAGCACTCCAATTACGATACCCATAATGAGAACTTCGAGTTTCACTTCGAGCAACTCGGCGAGTTTGACCGGCCGTTTGCCACGCTGATGGCTGATTTGGCCGATCGGGGTCTGCTCAAGCACACGCTGGTTGTGGTGCTCAGTGAATTTGGGCGTACACCGAAGATTAACCCGCGCTATGGACGGGATCACTGGGGTACGGCCTGGTCGGTTTGCCTCGGAGGTGTGGGCATTCAGGCCGGTGCGGCTTACGGCAAGACCAACAAGAACGGTACCGCCGTGAGTGAGGATGAGGTTGATGCCGGTAATCTTTTCGCCACCTATCTGGAGGCACTGGGTATGCGCTGGAAGGGTCGCTTCAATATTGGTGGACGCAAGGTGCCTGTATCCGATCCTGCCACTCCACCCATCAAGGAATTGTTAACCTAGAGTTAACAAAGGCCATGAAGGCCGATCTAAAACAAGTTCAAGCTGCCCGATACCGCCCGGGAAATGGACCAGCATCCTGACGGGGTCACCTTGGCCACGGCACATGGGAATAGCAAATTGGCCTTAAGCAAGATCGCTCCCAAGCCAAAGGCAGATAAGAAGAAATAAAAAAGGCCGCCTTCTGGCGGCCTTAATAGGTTTCTTGAAGTTTTGGTTTACTTCTTCTTGGAACCCGCAGGCAGCACCATTCCCAGTGCGTGGTCTGAAGGCTTGATGCCACGGCGGAATGTGTTGAAGCCATAAAAGAGGGGCTTGTAGGGATCGACATAATCCACATTCGCCTTCTTGGGCACCTCCATGCCAAGCCCCGCATAGGTGGCATTCACGATCATGCGTCGCAGGCCTTCGCTCTGCAGGTCGGTGGCCGCCCCCATGGTGGAGCAGAAAATTCTGCTGGTTTTTCCGGAGGGCCACTTGTAATTGCGTGTCCAAGCCACCGCCATGGCCGGATCATTAATTGGCCGATCCTTTTTCCGGTCACGAGTCGATGGCTTGGAATCAGGCTTCATGTTTTCCAGTACCAGACCGCGCATCAGAATTTTGACATCCTTGGG
>JASLKQ010000112.1 GCA_030747505.1 Verrucomicrobiota bacterium
TGATGAGCGGCAATCGATGGACGAAAACGATTATCCCTCCCGGTTTTGGAGCGATGATCACACATCAGCAGGAACAACGCGCACGTGAAACCCCGCCTTTCGTGCAGCTGGGTACCATTACCAGCACCAACTTTGGTGTCCCTGGTCAAGGCGGCTACCTCGGCCGACCTTATGATCCATTTATTGTGGAACCCGATCCTAATAGTGCGAGCTTCAAGGTTAATGCTTTTAGTTCACCCCTTGCAGGCAATCGAATGGACTATCGTAAGGGGCTACTCAATGCCTTGGATAACTTCCACGCGAAGACAGAACATCAGCAGGCATTTGCCCGTACCTACGATCAATTTCAGGAACGTGCTTTTGGCATGATTACCTCGCCCAAGGCCAAGGAGGCGTTTGAAATTGGCAGGGAGCCCGAAAAGATTCGTGATGCCTACGGCCGCAACCGTGTGGGTCAAGGTCTGCTCTTGGCGCGCCGTTTGGTCGAGGCAGGGGTGCGCTTTGTGACCGTTAAGGGTTATATCCGCTATGGTTATGATCATCATCCGGAGGTCTTCCCGCGCCTTCGCAAGGAAGTGCCTGCTTATGATCAGGGTTACGCTGCGCTGTTAAACGATCTGCACCAGCGCGGTATGATGGATAATACGCTTGTCATTACCGCCGGTGAATTCGGACGTACCCCGCGCCTCAATGACGACGCGCGCGGTCCCGGACGTGATCACTGGAAAAATGCGTTTAGCCTTACTTTGGGTGGAGGCGGCATCAAGAGGGGCATGGTACTGGGTGCCACCGACAAGCACGCCGCAGAAATTACCGAACGGCCTGTTTCAGTTCCTGATTTCGCAGCAACAGTTTATCAGGCACTTGGATTAGATCCAAAAGCAGAGCTTGAAACGCCAGATGATCGTCCGATGTACGCTTTGCCTAATGGTGAAGTCATAGGTGAGCTCATTTAAGAATATAGAATTTTTTGGTGCGTTATTATCTAATTATTTTGGTCGTGGTCGCCTCAGTATGCTCAGGTACTGCGGCTGATTTTTCGTGGCAAGCGGGTGTGGCACAAACGAAGATTACGCCCGAGGGGGCCTACTGGATGGGCGGCTATGCCTCACGCACCAAGCCCTCCGAAGGCACCGATCTGGATCTGCGAGCCAAGGCCTTGGCGCTACAGGATGCGAGCGGGGACCGGGTTGTGTTCATAACGCTCGATCTGTTGGTGGTGACCCCTGAAATTTCTCAAGCGGTTCTGGAGGGTGCGAAAGCCCGGTACGGCCTTACGCCGGCCAACGTGCTGCTTAATTGTTCGCACACTCATTGCGGGCCGGAATTGCGGTTATACCGAGAGACGCTCCACAACATTCCCAAGGGATTGGCCATTAAGATGGGGGAATATGTGAAATGGTTGAACAACCGACTGATCGATCTCATTGGGCAGTCCCTGAAGAATCTGCAGCCAGCTCGTCTGGCCGCCTCAAGTGACAAGGTAGGCTTTGCGATTAATCGGCGTGAGAATCGCGGTGAAGAACTCGTCAAACGTGCCGAGGAGGGGAAACTCAAAGGTCCGGTCGATCATCAGGTTCCGGTTTTGCGCGTGGCAAATGTCAGGGATAAAACAATGGCGATTCTCTTTGGCTATGCCTGTCACAATACCATTATGAGTTTCTTCAAGACCTCGGGGGATTACGCAGGGTACGCGCAAAAGTTTGTTGAACAAAAAAATAAGGGTGCCGTTGCCATGTTTGTGATGGGAGCGGGCGGCGACCAGAATCCTTATCCCCGGCGCAAGCAGGAACACCTTGCATTGCACGGCCGCGCGTTGGCTGAGGCAGTCGACCGTGCCTTGAAAGGGAGGCAAACTCCTGTGAGAAGTCTGCTCAAGACGGCACGACAGGATGCGACTCTGAAGTTTCAGCCCGCGCCTGATCAAGCCAGCCTGGAGAAGCAGCTTACTGACAAGAATAAATATATGCGGTGGAAAGCCCGGCTTCTATTGGGCCGTATCAATGCAGGAATCCGCCCGGCGAGTTCTGACAACCTCCCGGTACAGGCTGTGAGGTTGGGAAATGAAATTCTGCTTGTGGCCGTTGGAGGAGAGGTGGTGGTGGATTATGCGCTCCGCTTTAAAAAGGAGTTTGGCAACCAGAAAGGCTTAAAACCGATGTTGTGGTTTGCGGGATATTCCAATGATGTTTCGTTTTATCTGCCGTCTCTTCGTGTCCTGAAGGAAGGGGGATATGAAGGGGGAGGGCACATGATGTACACGCAGTTTACAGGGCCCTTTCAGGAGGATGTGGAGCAACGCACTTTTGCCGCCATCCGAAAGGTAGTGGAACAGGTATCAATAATGCATGAGGACAAATGAGTATCCGGTTTTGGGTTTGCTTCATCGCACGGCATGTTCCTTCAAACGCTTAGCTTTAGATAAAATCTGCAATGTGCATGACGAATCCTGCAGAATACAGAGAGTTGCAGAGGGTTGACGCCCAAGGTGATTTCGATAAACTACGGCGCTCATGAAGCGTCTCTACTACACATTGATTGTCGTGATGTTCGGAGGACCGTTGGCTTTACAGGCAGATGAAGCCGTGAAGGCGTTGCTCCCGGTTTTTGGCAAGCCTCTTAAGGCGGCGAAGTTGCCGAAGGATGCCTTGGCGCGAGCCCAGGTGGAATTGGGCCGGACACTTTATCACGAGAAGCGCCTAAGCCGGGATAATTCCATATCGTGTAACTCATGCCACGACACGGTTGGTTTTGGGGTGGATGGCAAAAAGTTTTCGCTTGGTTTTGAAGGACACCTGACAGGGCGTAATTCACCCACCAGTATGAATGCCTTCATGCACATCGCGCAGTTTTGGGATGGTCGTGCGCCTACGGTTGAAGAGCAGGCGAAAGGACCCATTCTGGCTGGAGGTGAAATGGCCATGCCTTCGGCTGACGCAGTAGTGGAAAAATTGGGCAAAATTGACGGGTATGAGGCCTTATTTAAGAAGGCGTTTCCCAAGAGCAACCCCGCTATTACTTATGACAATGTAGGTAAGGCCATTGGGGCTTATGAGCGGTTGTTTAGTACTCCAGGCCGATTCGATAAGTTGTTGGCCGGCAAGGATGGCGCCCTAAAGGAAAAAGAGATTAACGGTCTAAAGAAGTTTGTTACTGTTGGTTGTGTTTCCTGCCATACAGGAAACTTGTTAGGAGGCAATACCTACCAAAAGCTTGGATTGCAAAAACCTTGGCCGAACCAGAAGGATCAGGGTCGTTTTGGCCTAACCAAAAAGGAGGCCGACAAGATGTTCTTCAAGGTGCCCAGCCTGCGCAACATCGCCAAGACCGGCCCGTATTTTCATGATGGATCTTCGGCCAAGCTTGATGATGCAGTGATGCGTATGGCCAAGCATCAACTGGGGAAAGAACTCTCCAAGGAAGATCAAGCCGACATTGTGGCTTTCCTAAGGTCCCTTACCGGCCGCCTGCCCAAGGCCATCGCTGCGCCGCCCAAGGAGTTTCCGGGTCAATAAGAGTTTAAATCTTTCAGAAGGCCCGTTTGCCTGTTGGCAAGCGGGCTCTTTTGTTTTATCAAGTCCCGATGCAATCCACTCTGCGATCTCTCGCTGTATTCCTGTTTGTTCTTGGCGGTTTTCTTTTCCAGTCAACCGCTTACGCTAAGAAGCCGAATATTATTTTGGTCATTACCGATGATCAGGGCTATGGCCCCGTTGGGCGGCACGGTCATCCGTGGATTCGCACGCCTAATCTCGATAAGCTTTATGACACCAGCACGCGCTTCACACGGTTTCTTGTAAGTCCGACGTGTGCGCCCACGCGTAGCGCAATCATGACCGGGCGCCACCCGATGAAGAACGGCGTGACCCACACCATCCTTGAGCGCGAACGCATGACCCTTAAGGCAACGATCCTCCCACAGGTACTTAAGCAGGCCGGTTATACCAGTGGCATTTTTGGCAAATGGCATCTGGGCGATGAGGAGCCCTATCAGCCGCACACGCGTGGCTTTGATGAAGCATTCATTCATGGTGCCGGCGGAATTGGTCAGGCTTATAAATGCAGTTGCGCCGATGCGCCCGGTAACAAGTATTTTGATCCGGTCATTCGCCACAACGGTTCCTTTGTGAAGACAAAGGGTTTTTGCACCGATCTTTTCTTTACCTCTGCCCTGGGTTGGATCAAGTCAAAGAAGGATGGTGATGCCCCCTTCTTTGCTTATATCACGACTAATGCACCCCACGGCCCCTTTATTGCGCCACCCAAGAACACCAAGCACTTTACCGATTTGGGTTTCGGTAAAACGCAGGCGGGTTTTTACGGCATGATTGAAAACATCGACGAAAACATGGGGCGTTTGATGGGCAAACTCAAGGAATGGGATTTGTATAAGGACACGATTCTCATATTCATGAGCGACAACGGCATGACCGGTGGCGGTTCGGGTCGGTCTGGTCAACCAGTGGCCAAGGGTTACCCTTTCTTCAATGCGGGAATGAAAGGCCTCAAGGGGAGTGCTGATGAGGGTGGGGTGCGCGTGCCTTTCCTCGTGCGTTGGGACGGTCATTGGAAGGCCGGGCGCGATTTCGATACCGTGAGTGCGCATATCGATATCCTCCCCACCTTCGCTGCCGTCGCCGGGATCAAGCAACTGCCCAAAAATCAGGTGGAAGGGCGCAGCCTGTTGCCTCTGCTCAATGGCGAGAGGAAAACACTTTCTGATGATCGGTATCTATTTACTCATAGAGCTCGTTGGGCGACCGGCACTGAACCGAACACGCATCAGTGGAAGAATTTCGCCGTACGCAGTCAGCAATGGCGTTACATTGGCGCCCAGCAAGCCCGCAAGGGCAATACTGTGCCCGGCGCACTGTACGATATGATGAAGGATCCCGGCCAAAAGGAAAACGTGGCCGAGCAACATCCGGCGGTCGTGAAGAAGATGCGCACGGCCTACGAGCAATTCTGGAAGGAAGCACGTCCGTTAATGGTCAACGAAGATGTGCCAATGTCTCCCACTCGTCCTTTCCATGTTTGGTATGAAAAGCAAATGAAATCCGGTGGCATCCCGCAGTGGAAGGTGCCGAAATTTTAATAAGGTTACTTTTTGGCATGCGTTCATCGCTCCTTTGGTTGGTGTTCGTGTCCGGGTTGTTGATGGCTTCGGCCAAGCAGCAGCCTCCCCCCAACTTTGTCATCATCTTTGCTGATGACATGGGCTATGGCGATGCGGGTTGTTTTGGGTCAAGGGACATTCGCACCCCGCGGATTGACCGGATGGCAAGGGAGGGGATGCGCTTTACCAGTTTTTATGCGCAACCCATTTGCGGCCCTTCACGCGCGGCCCTGATGACGGGGTGTCAGCCGCTGCGGGTGGCGGAAGTGGGCAATATCAAGAATATCCATCCTGAGCTGCACGATCAGGAGATCACCATCGCCGAGATACTGAAGGGCAAGGGGTATGCCACCGGCTGCTTTGGAAAATGGGATCTGGCACGGCACAGTCAGCGCAAATTCAACCCGAAACTGATGCCCAATCATCAGGGCTTTGATTATTTCTTTGGCACCCCCACGAGCAATGACGGGTTTGTGGATTTGTACCGGAACGAAAAACGGATTGAAGAGAAGGCCGATATGAATCTGTTGACCCAGCGATACACCAATGAGGCGATCGGATTCATTAAGGCCAGCCAGTCCAAGCCCTTTTTTGTTTATCTGCCCCACACCATGCCCCATACGCGCCTTGGCGCCTCCAAGGATTTCAAGGGCAAATCGCCCCGTGGTTTGTATGGTGACGTGATTGAGGAGATTGACCACAGCACGGGCCGAATTCTCGATGCGTTGAAGGAACTGGGCCTGGAGAAAAATACCTACGTTTTATTTACCAGCGACAACGGGCCTTGGCTCATCAAGAACCAGGGCAAGATTGATGGCACCCTTGAGCGCGATCATGGCGGCTCAGCCGGTGTTCTTCGTAGCGGCAAGGTCTCGACCTGGGAAGGAGGCCAGCGTGTACCCACCGTGTTTTGGGCACCGGACCGCATTCGGCCAAACACCACCTGCAATGCCCTGGCCAGTACACTGGATGTTTTGCCCACCTTTGCCGCCTTGGCTGGGGCAAAGGTCCCAAAGGATCGTGATCTGGATGGCGAGGATATCACTCATCTGCTCGCCGGGCGGTTTGAAGAGGCCCGGGCTGATAAGGTATATCATTATTACCTGCGGACCACCCTGCAGGCTGTGCGTCAGGGCAAATGGAAACTGCATCTTCCCCGGCCGGCAAAGCGTCCCTGGCTGGCGCCGTTTGCGCAGAATGGGCACATCCATCCCAAGGATGACGCGCCCTTTACTGAGCCGCTTCTATACAACCTGGAGAATGATATCTCAGAAACCACCAACGTGGCCCAAACCAACCCCAAGGTGGTCAAGCAGCTGCTTGCTATTGCCGGAAAAGCCCGCGCTGAGATTGGCGATTACAATCGCATTGGTAGGGGCGCGCGTTTCTTTGATAAAGGAATGCGACGGCCGGATGTGAAGAAATGGATTCAGCAATATTAGGACTATGAAATCAATCATCCGAAAAATAATTATCTTCTGCGTAGCCCCGTTTGCGCTTCAGGCGGAATCACAACGCCCCAATATCCTCTTTGCCATTGCCGATGACTGGGGCTTTGGCCATGCCAGTGCCTATGGCGCCAAGTGGGTGAATACCCCTGCTTTTGATCGCGTGGCAAAAGAAGGGATTCTCTTCACACGTGCCTACACACCCAATGCCAAGTGCGCGCCCTCGCGCGCCATTATTCTTACCGGTCGCTACTCTTGGCAACTGGAGTCGGCGGCCAATCATCAAAACGTGTTCCCGTCCAAGTTTGGTAGTTACGTGGAGGTCTTGGCCGCCAATGGCTACACCACCGGTTATACCGGCAAAGGCTGGGGGCCGGGCGTCGCCAATGATGCTAATGGTAAGAGACGCAATATCACCGGTAAGGTTTGGGCAGCTTGCAAGACAAAGCCGCCAGCGCGTGCCATCTCCAATAATGATTATGCCAGTAATTTCGCCGACTTTCTTGCTGATACTCCAAAGGGTAAGCCATGGTGTTTCTGGTATGGCACTACTGAGCCTCACCGGGCTTACGAAAAAGGCGTGGGCCTGCGCATGGGCAAGAAATTGAGCGACATCGATCACGTGCCAGCCTTCTGGCCGGACAATTCCCAGACGCGCGGTGACATGCTCGATTACTCGATCGAGGTGGAGCATTACGACACGCACCTGGGCCGCATTCTCGCGCATTTGGAAAAGTCCGGTCAGCTGGACAACACATTGATCGTCGCCACCAGTGATCACGGGATGCCGTTTCCTCGCTGCAAGGGTCAGGCATATGATTATTCCAACCACATCCCACTCGCGATCCGTTGGCCCAAGGGCATCAAGGGGCGCAATCGCACGGTGGAGGATTTTGTGAATTTTACTGACCTCGCCCCGACCTTTCTTGAGGCAGCAGGGGTAAAGCAAGTTGCGCCAATCATGCAGCCAGTGAGTGGCCGCAGTTTGTTTGATATTTTTGCTTCACCCAAATCCGGCCAGGTGATTGCCTCGCGCGATCATGTCCTGCTTGGCAAGGAGCGCCATGATGTCGGTCGCCCGAATAATGGCGGCTATCCCATTCGCGGTATTCGCAAAGGAGACCATTTGTACCTGCACAATTTCGAGCCTGACAGGTGGCCAGCTGGCAATCCAGAGACGGGCTACCTCAACTGCGATGCCAGCCCCATCAAGACACTACTGCTCAATCAGCGGCGTGTGGGCGACTACAAGTATTGGCGGCTCAACTTTGGTAAACGTCCGGCTGAGGAATTATTTGACGTAAAGGCGAACCGCGATTGTGTAAAAAATCTCGCCGAAACCAAGGCGCAGGCCAACCTCAAGACTGCCCTCAAGGCGCAGCTCTTTAGGGAATTAAAAGAGCAGGGCGACCCGCGCATGTTCGGTCG
>JASLKQ010000113.1 GCA_030747505.1 Verrucomicrobiota bacterium
CGGGAAGTCGGGTACGTTTCGGATGGCGGCTTCGAGATCGCCGACGGTGACGTCGCTCATGGATTAGTGTTGCTCGTGAATTTCCTCGACGTGACTGATCATACGCTTGAGCCGGCCGAGGGCTATATTTTGTATCTGCCGCACGCGCTCGCGGGTGACACCAAACTTCTTGCCAACTTTCTCCAAGGTGCGCGTCTCTCCTCCGTCATCAAGACCAAACCGATATCGCAGAATTGCCGCCTCACGCTCATTGATATGGTCGAGCATGGTGTGAAGCATCTTGGTCACCGTTTTATCCTCGAGATCCTCGTAGGGGGTGTGCATGTGATTATCTTCCACCACATCGCCCAAGGTATCGCTCTCTGTATCATCTCCCAAGGGCGCATCGAGTGAGGCAGGCCTGATTGCAGCCGTGCGTAACTGGGAGACTTTAGCCGTTGAAAGATGCAGTTCATCTGCCAATTCCTCATCAGTAGGCTCCCTCCCCAAGCTTTCCTGCAATTTCATCGCCACACGCCTCATGCGGGATATTTTATCAACCAGATGAACCGGAAGTCGTATGACTTTGGACTGATTAGCCAGCGCTCGTTTGATGGATTGTTTAATCCACCAGGAACCATAGGTTGACAATTTACCTCCCTTGGTTGGATCAAACCGTTTGACGGCCTTCATGAGCCCCATATTGCCCTCATCAATCAAATCCAGTAACGGTAAACCAAGCCCCTCGTAGTCGCGGGCAATCTTTACCACAAGACGTAGATTGGCATTGGTCAGTTCCTGTTCAGCACTCTCGTCACCTGCCTTGATGCGTTTTGCCAACTTACATTCTTCCTCGACTGTAATGAGGGGATATTGAGCAATCTCATTTAAGTATAAATTAATTGATGAATTGGCCCCATAAGAACCGGTTGCATGATCAGGTTGCTTGATTCGTGTTATTACTGAGGGGGCTTTCCGGTCATTATTCGGCTTAGACTTGGAAACACCCGCATTCTTTTGGGTCGATTTCTTGCGAGTAGTCTTCGCTTTTGAATTTTTTGCCTTTTTGCGGGCGGGTGCCATGGCCGGCAACGCTATCGAATCCCCCTCTAGGGGCAAGTAAATAGACATAACAGGGTTGAGACAGGTATTGTCATCTCAACCTACACCATCTTTGTATTTTATGCCAATGAACGGGCATTTTAGCATCCGAAGCATCGGTCCCCTGCATCCCCTAGTCCCGGCAAAATATAGCCCTTATCATTAAGGCAATCATCCACTGAAGCTGTAATAATAGGTTCCTTAGGGAAAACTTTACGCAAGGCTTTTATCCCTTCTGGTGAAGCAAGCGCGTGAACAAACCTTATCCGTTTAGCCCCTAGCTGCTTAAGTCGTTTCCCTGCCGCTATGGCACTGCCTCCAGTCGCCAACATGGGGTCACAGACGATCACTTCATAACGTCCCAACCGCAGAGGCAACTTTTCGAGATAGCTTTCCGGCTGCAAACTCTGCTCATTACGTGCCATTCCTA
This sequence comes from Verrucomicrobiota bacterium, assembly GCA_030747505.1. Taxonomy (GTDB): domain Bacteria; phylum Verrucomicrobiota; class Verrucomicrobiia; order Limisphaerales; family UBA1100; genus UBA1100. Next base: position 1,511 of record JASLKQ010000113.1, read on the forward strand.
GATAACCAATACATGCCTCGGGCAGGAACTGGTCAACCAAGCTGATCAAACCCTGTCCTGCACGAAGGATCGGCACCAGCAGGATTTCTCTTGAGAGCACTTTCGCCGTGGCCGGGGCTAAGGGAGTGCGAACGCTCCGGGCCTTTGTTTCTATATCGCGGGTGGCTTCCTGCAATAAGATCAAACCAAGTTGGCCAAGTGCACGCCTGAAATCTTCGGTTTGCGTATTGTCATCACGCAGAGTTGCCAAGCGAGCATGAGCAACCGGGTGATCAATAACGGTCCACTTTTTCAACTTGAATCCTATTCTGAGTAAAGATGGGAGGAAAGGTAATACGGAACCCCCGGCCGCAACTGCGGCATATCTAGGCCGATATCAACCTTAATTGTGGTTGGTGCAGTATTTTCCTTAACCTGACCAAGCAACGAAAACAAGTTTCCAAAACTCATGGGGGGCTCATTGCGGATCAACCTAGCCTTGCCCTCTTCGATACCAAGATATTGTTCAGTGAATTTTACCGCGTCATCGAAATTACCTAGCTTATCGACCATGCCATACTCGTAAGCTTCCTTACCGGTAAGGATGCGCCCATCAGCATACTCTTTCCATCCATCCACCAACTCACGAATATCACTTTTCAGTTCATCTGCCGCCCGAGCCTTATCGTTGGCACGCCCTTCGCTGACAACGTCTTCAAAAATTTGATAAGTCTCATCGATAAAACCCTGAAGAATTTCCTTTTGTTCTTGGGTAACAGCTTCTGGAGGATTGAAAATGGACAACATATCCTTGTTGCGACCGCTTTTGAAGGTGACAGGCTTAACGCCCGCTTTATCCATGAGCCCATGAAAATTTACCGACTGCATGATAACTCCAATGGAGCCAGTAATGGTCAGTTTATTGGCAAAGATGAGACGACATGGAGCCGCAATGTAGTAACCTCCACTTGCAGCCATACCTCCCATGGAGGCGATAATTGGTTTGTCTATGGATTCATCCTGCTCGAATTCACGAATCGCACGGGCTATTTCATCTGAAGCCAGTACTTCGCCTCCTGGAGAATCGATGCGGATAATCACGGCTTTTATCAGTTCATCTTCTGCAGCTAACTGGAGTTGTTTCTTGAAGTTAACCACCATATCCGAAGGGCCGTAGCTGGTGATAACCCCGGTCAAATCGATTACAGCAATTCGTTGATTCATATCCCCGTCACGCAGTGTAACCTCGGTAAACTGCATTTGGGTGGGACTGGTCATGCTGTTGGTGAACTGGTTGAACGAGGAAATCAGCCACCCCCCCAGTATGAATAGGCCAGCAAGCACCAATAAAACCAGCGGCATCACGACTCGAACCCCCCCAGAGGGCGGAGTCGGCTCAAACTGTGGTTGAGGAGGCAAAATCGGTGGAGTGCTCATGGCTTAGAGAATAGGGACTCGGCGGCCACCCTACAAGCTACAACCCAATGAGGATTTGTCTCTTGACGAAGAGCTAATAGCTGCATAACGTAGGTGTCAGACAAGAGGTTCAGCTGGGTGGCCAGCTGTGTAAGTCGGTTAAAAACCGGCTTTTTTGTTCCCCTGATGGGGTGAAGGCACTTGTCGACAGGAAACTACAGGCTTATGGAAAACGGAGTAAATAGTGCAGAATTACAGGCACTTTTGGATTATTATGAAAAAGAGAAGGGAATCAGCCGTGAAGCCCTTAATGAAGCAATCAAGGACGCCCTTGAAGCAGCCGCCAAAAAAGCTGTGGGTGCCAGCCGAGATCTGAGAGTTGAAACAGACCCAAAATCCGGCCAATTAAAAGCCTATGCCAAACTGGTGGTAGTTAACCGAGTCACCAATCCTCAGGATGAAATTTCGCGATTTGACGCGTTGCAAATCGTTGATGAAGCAAACGTCGGCGATGAAATAGAAAAAGAAGTTACTCCCAATGGCTTCGGTCGGATTGCGGCACAATACGCTAGTCAAAATCTTAAACAACATCTGCGACGTGCCGAAAAGGCATTAATCTTTGACGAATTCAAGGATCGAGTGGGAGACATCGTCCGCGGCACTGTACGGCGATTTGAACGCAGTGATGTAGTCATCGATTTGGGCCGCTATGAAGCAACCCTGCCCAGTCGTGAACGGGTGCCAATTGAAGAATATCAACCAGGCGAACAACTTAGATGTTTTGTAAAGGCCGTGGAAGAAACAGGTCGCGGCCCAGAGATCGTACTCTCTCGTTCTGCCCCTGAATTCGTTGTGAAACTTTTCACTCTGGAAGTTTCCGAAATTGCTGATGGAACGGTACAAATCATTTCTGTAGCCCGAGAACCCGGCTGGCGCACCAAACTTGCAGTCCATTCAGAAGATGAACGTGTTGATCCAGTGGGCGCGTGCGTGGGGTTACGTGGCCAACGCGTCAAGAACATCGTTCGGGAGCTGAACAATGAGAAGGTTGATATCATTCACTGGAACCCCGATATCCGCGAATTTATTGCCGAAGCGCTAAAACCAGCCGAGCTTCGTGACGTTGAAGTCAATGAAGCTGATAAAAGAGTACAGGTATGGGTAAACGAGGATCAGCTCTCACTCGCAATTGGCAAACGAGGTCAAAACGCCCGACTAGCTTCCCGTCTGACAGGATGGCAAATTGACATTGATGCTGAAGAAGTGGAAACCCTCACCTTCGACGATCAGGTAGCCGACGCGGTCAGCATGCTGGCTGCCCTGCCGGGAATCGATCAAGAATTAGCTCAGACTCTGGTTAATAGTGGCTTTCACTCCGTGGATGACCTCAAACAAATTGAATCCGGTGACCTTGATGGAATCCCTGGCCTAGAAGAGCACGCTGACTCGATTATGGCTGCTGCTTCTGGCCAGGCAAATACAACCACCGAGATCACAGAAGAAGACAATTCACCCGAGGAAGACAATTCACCCGAGGAAGACAATTCACCCGAGGAAGACAATTCACCCGAGGAAGACAACAACACTAACAATACGAAGCCAGCCACCGAATAAGGTCTTCATAAACTTATGCCAGTACGAATTTACGAAATTGCCAAAAATTTAGGTGTTCAGAGCAAGGATGTTTTGGCCAAGGCCAAGGAACTGAATATTTCCAACGCCAAGGTTGCCTCCAGTTCACTGGATAAAATCACCGCCGAATACCTTGAAGAACAGCTTTCGAAGGACCTAAAACCTGAGGTAGCAGAGGCCAATGACAGTACCGATGTTGTTGATGAAAAACCCGCCGTAGAACCAGTCCCCAGCGGGCCTGTTCTTATCGTCTCCAATAAGGAAGAAGAAACTGAAGAACACTCATCCGAGGAAGATGAATCGCCCCTTGAGGAAGCCACGCCGGAAACTCCGACCGACGAACAACAAGATGATAAACCTGAATCAACCGAAACAGCTCAAGATTCAGGCCCAAAGGTGGGACAGCAAGTAGGCTTTGTCAATTTAGGAAACTTAGCTCCCCGACGCGAACAACGACGACATGAGAAAAAAGATAAGCGACAAAACCCGAATCCCACCACGGAACGATCAGCCGAAAGCCCTCCAAAACCAGCCGTCCCTCAATATACCACAAAGAAAGATGCTCCTACTATCACGCTGAAGCCGCCCATCATGGTGCGCGAACTGGCTGAGGCCATTAACCGCAAGCCATTCCAGCTTATTGCTGATCTAATGCAGCTGGGAGTGTTCGCCAATGTAAATCAGGCAATTGATGAACCCACTGCCAAACAATTATGCGCTAAACACGGGTTTAAATTTGAAGCAAAAAAACGTCAACGCGATGCCACCGCTCCGGCACCGGTACAGGAGAAAACCCTGGAGCTGGATACCGATGACGAGGAAAAGGATCTTAAGCCCCGGCCCCCGGTCGTAGCGGTAATGGGACACGTCGACCATGGCAAGACCACCCTGCTAGATGCAATCCGCAAAGCGGATGTGGTATCAGGAGAAGCAGGTGGCATCACTCAGCACATAGGCGCTTATTCCATTGATGTACCCCACCCGGAAGACAAAAAACGACTGGAACCCATCACCTTTTTGGACACGCCCGGCCACGCCGCCTTTAGTGCCATGCGCGCCAGAGGAGCCAACGTCACCGACATGATTGTCCTGGTGGTGGCAGCCAATGATGGTGTAATGCCCCAAACAATTGAATCAGTCAGTCACGCCAAGGAATCGGGAGCCACGATTATTGTTGCCGTTAATAAATGCGATCTACCCGCAGCTAATACACAACGCCCCAGGGAGCAACTAGCTGAACACGGACTCAGTGCAGAAGACTGGGGAGGAGACACTCTCTTCGTCGATATATCCGCAGTAAAAGGAGAAGGCATTGACAAACTGCTTGATGCAATCCTGCTTCAAGCCGAACTACTTGAGTTGAAGGCAAACCCTGACCGACGTGCGATGGGTAACGTCATTGAGTCAGGAATGGAACAAGGCGGACCAACAGCCACAGTCCTGGTTCGTAAAGGAACGCTGAACCTAGGGGATATCGTGATTTGCGGACAGTATTTTGGGAAGGCCCGAGCACTAATCAATGAAGAGGGCCAACGCATGAAAACTGCAGGGCCTTCCTTTGCGGTGAAACTACTCGGCCTAAACGGTGTCCCCGAAGCGGGCGATGAATTTAACTCTGTGGACAACGAAAAAGCTGCCCGTGATCTTGCTGAGAATCGGGGAACCGAAGCCCACAAGGAAAAACTAGAGGGGCGTGCTGCCGGGGTTACACTAGAGAATCTATTTGATCAAATTGATGCTACAGCAGCGAAAGTACTTAAAGTAATTGTTAAAGCAGACACTCAAGGATCTGTTGAGGCAATCGTGGAATCGCTCAGTAAAATAGAATCAGAGAAGGTGTCACTGGAGGTCATCCACCATGCTGTGGGGACAGTTACTGAAAGCGATGTCCATCTCGCTGCTGGGTCTCAAGCTGTAATCCTCGGCTTTCATACCCGTGTGGACAAAACCGCACCAGATGCAGCCAAGCAACATGGCGTGCAAATTAAGCAATACAAAATTATCTATGAATTGATAGATGAAATAAAAGATGCCATGGCCGGACTTCTTGACCCAATAGAAAAAACCGTGGTCATTGGAACTGCCGAGGTGCGCCAACTCTTTCCTCTCAGCAAAGGAGGAAATGTTGCCGGATGCATGGTCACCGATGGACATATCAAGCGAGGCAATGTCCGGGTTATGCGAGGAGACAAGGAAATCTTTACCGGACCAATCCACACCTTGCGACGCTTTAAAGATAATGTTGATGTCGTTAGATCGGGCATGGATTGCGGTATTCGTGTAGATGGTTATGATGAATACGAAGAAGGCGACTTGATTCAGGCTGTTACCACAGAACAGGTTGCGGCCACACTTTAGACAATCCAAAACCCCATGCCTTCTCTCCGTCATGAACGCGTTCGGAAACTGCTTAAGCGTACAGTAGGCGATATCCTTAGACGTGAATTGAGCACTGAGAAATGCGGTCTGGTAAGCGTCAATGACGTCGGTGTAGCCAACGATCTCCATTCAGCGACGGTGTTCGTGAGTGTTCTGGGAAGTGAGAGCCAGCAATATGCTGCTTCCAAACAGCTCGAGCGCGATCGTTCTCGTTTTCAGTATATGCTTGGGCAGGAAGTAATCCTCAAATACACTCCTCGAATAAAATTTCAGTTAAACGACGCAATAGCTGAAGGAGATCGGGTTCTTACGCTCCTCGATGAACTGGAAAAGAACGAGGAGGATACCCAGTGAAGCGACGCCTCAAAGTCGTGGATCAGATCATCCGAGAATTAAAGAAGGCTAAAACTGTGGCTATTGGAGGCCACATGCGACCTGATGGAGACTGTATTGGGAGTCAAATGGCTGTTGCCTATGCTCTGGCCCATCTCGGTAAAAAAGTAACTGTCCTCAATCAGGATAAGATGCCGGAAAAACTGGCGTTTCTAGATCCACGCCAAATACTGAGTAACCCATCAAAAAAAACCAGAATCTACGATTGCGTAGTAGCTGTTGACTGTGCCACTTATGAAAGAATGGGCTCGGCATGTGAAGCCATCAGTAAACGGAAAATGCTAATCAACATTGATCATCACGCTTCCAATTCACGTTACGGTGACATTAACTGGATCGATTCTAATTCTGCCAGCAGTGGCGAACTTATTTTCCGCCTGATTAAGCAGGCCAAATGGACCATCAACCCTTTGATTGCAGACTGCCTCTTTACCGCGATCAGCACTGACACCGGCAGCTTTCAATACGCCACGACCCAACCCTCCACCTATCAAACAGCCGCCGAACTGCTTGAGCGGGGTGCAAATGTCGCTCGAATCTGTGAGGAAGTCTATCAGAGCTATCCACTCTCCAGAGTTAAACTGCAAAAACACCTATACAATAGCTTCAAGCTTATCTCAGACAATCAAATCGCATATTTTTGGATACGTCAGACCG
>JASLKQ010000114.1 GCA_030747505.1 Verrucomicrobiota bacterium
CGAGATTCAGGAGGCAGTTTCAAGCACCTGCATAAATTGATTGTGACCAGCAGCACTTACCGGCAATCCTCCGCTCTATCAGAGAAATTTGACCAGATTGATTCTGATAACCGACTCCTTTGGCGCATGAATCGGCGTCGACTCGAGGCAGAGGAACTACGCGATGCCATTCTTGCCACCAGCGGAACTTTAAATCTAAAACTAGGCGGCCCGGGTTTTTATTTGTTCAAGCTGGAGAAGACCACCCACTCGCCGCACTACGAATATCACAAGTTTGACCCGGCTGAGACCAAGAGCCACCGACGCTCCATCTACCGTTTCATTGCGCGCTCCCAGCCCGACCCCTTCATGACCACCTTGGACTGCGCGGATTCCAGCCAAAGCACACCGCAACGCGACGAGACCCTTACGTCTTTGCAGGCCTTGAGCCTGCTTAACAACAAATTCACCCTCTACATGGCAGGCCGCTTTGCCGAGCGCCTGAAAAAGGAATCCAAAACCCCCAAGGGACGCATCCGCCGCGCCCACCTACTAACGACCGGCCGACCCCCCACGCTCAGGGAAATGGACGCCCTGGATACCTACGCACAACAACACGGCCTCACCAACCTCTGCCGCGTGCTCTTTAACCTGAGTGAATTCACTTACCTCGACTGATTATGCCTGCCCATTCTGCATATCCTCATGATACAGAAACTGAACCTCAAAGCCGGCGGAAGTTTCTTTGGCAATCAGGTGGAGGACTGGGAGGACTGGCTCTAAGCTTAATGTTGAGGCAAGAGCCTTTACTGGGTAGTGGCATCTTAAGCGGCACCCTACATCATCCTCCCAAAGCCAAACGTGTCATCCAGCTTTTCATGGGTGGAGCTGCAAGCCATTTGGACACATTTGACTTCAAACCTGCCCTTATCAGGTATCACGGCCAGAAAAGTGATTTTGGCGAACATGTTGAAGCTTTCCAAAATGGGCTCGGCCCATGGATGCGTTCACCATTTGAATTTAAGCGTTACGGGCAAAGCGGAAAGCATTTCTCTGACGCTGTAGCTCCCCTTGGAGAAGTGGCCGACGACCTGGCTTTTGTTCATAACCTTGTTGGAAAGACAGGTGTCCACAGTCAGGCTACCTATCTTCAAGCCACCGGCTTCCAAAACCCCGGCTTCCCCGGCATGGGTTCCTGGGTAAGTTACGCACTGGGCAGCGAAAACGAAAACCTTCCCACCTTTGTGGTATTACCTGATCATCGGGGCTACGCATCCAATGGCCCCAAGAACTGGGCCAGTGCTTTCCTCCCGACGCATACTCAAGGCACCACTATTTTTCCTCAACGTGAAAACCCCATCCCTGATCTGCATGCAAAGGCCGGGTTTGTGACCAAACAAAGCCATCAGGCGGGGATCAAACTCATCAACAAGCTCAACACGGATTATGCTAAAACCCGTGCCGGAGACGACCGCTTGAATGCACGTATCAAGACCTACGAATTGGCGGCAAGACTGCAACTTTCTGCAACCGAAGCATTGGATATTTCCAAAGAACCTGAGCACGTACTGAAACTCTACGGCTTGAACCGTGAACAGAAGAAGTATCCCAAGGAAATTAATCCAGAAGAGGAAACTGAGTATTTCGGCCGCAAATGTCTGATTGCGCGACGACTGATTGAACGTGATGTGCGGTTTGTCCAAATCTGGTCAGGCAATGACAATAGTTTTCCCCGGCGAAATTGGGACAGTCACGAAAATATTGAACGCGATCACGGGCCATTGGCGCTTGGCATGGCACGGGGCACCGCCGGGCTCATCAAGGATTTAAAACAACGCGGGCTGTTGGATGACACCATCATTCACTGGACTACCGAGTTTGGGCGTATGCCCAGCACACAGGGCAGTAAAGGGCGCGACCACAACCCCTACGTCTTTACAAACTGGCTTTGCGGAGGAGGAATCCAGGGCGGCGTTACCGCCGGTGAAAGTGATAAGTGGGGTTATAAACCCTTAGACCGAGAAAACCCAACGCAGGTTTATGATATCCACGCCACCATGTTGCATCTATTGGGTATAGACCATAAACAGCTAACGATCCGCAATAATGGAATAGACCGACGCCTCACTGATGTCCATGGACATGTGTTGAACAATTTGATCGCCTAATAATTCAATGAGTAAAGATCTTTCCATAAACCACCAACCGCTTACCGACTTATTCCCTCAACCCTCTTCTCCTGAGCAATGGAGTGAGTTTCAATTATCAAAGGAACAAATCCAGCATTTCGATGATCAAGGCTACATCAGCGGGATTAAGCTATTAAACGATGAACAAATTAAGGCCCTCAACAATGAACTGGCCGAAATGGTTAACCCGGACCATGAGGGACATGAACTGTTTTACGAATATCATAGCAACGAGTCAGGTAATCCAGACACGGTCCTCTTTCATGCCTTGGGTGCCTGGCGAGTTCGCCCGGCATTCCACGATATCCTCTGGAACCCAGCCTTTCTTGTGCCGGCCTATCAATTACTTGGTAAAAAAATAAGGTTGTTTCACGATCAACTCTTCAGCAAACCAGCCAAACATGGTGGAGTGGTTGCATGGCATCAGGACTTTTCCTACTGGACATGGACCAAGCCCATGAGCCATTTGACCTGTTGGATTGGGCTCGATGACGCCGATGAAGAAAATGGCTGCCTCCACTATGTACCGGGCAGTCACCGCTGGGGCCTGTTAAAAAAAACCGGTCTGGCTGGAGACATGGATTCAGTGAGGGAAGTCCTTACGCCGGAACAGATTACAGATTTTGACAATAAATGTCCTGTTGTCCTGAAAAAAGGAGAAGCCACATTCCATCATCCCTTGATGATGCATGGCTCATATGAAAATCGATCTGATCGTTCCAGACGGGCTACCGTCATTAATGTACTGACAGACGGAGTGTTATCTAATTTTCAAGGGGACAATAGTCCTGGTACCACAAACTTCCCCATGCTTCCAAAAGGACAACAGATGAGGGGAGACTACTACCCCGTTCTTTTTGACCCAATAAAGCAACTGGGCGATTTGGATAATTCCATTCCCACTATCGATAATCTATAGCCACACACTCGACAAAATTTGAATTGGCCCCTATTTTTCCCTCATTCTATATCATGAAAACTCTGTTCACTTTTCTCACTCTCCTTGCCTTTTCATCAAACGCCAACGCCGAGCGTCTGGTGTTAGTCGGCGCCTCCTACGGCAAAAACATTCTCGCCATCACCGATGCCAGAGGCGAAGTGATTTGGTCGCACAAAACCGCCGGCCCACAGCGCGGCCATACCGGCCATCACGATGTGCACCTTTTGCCCAATGGCAACATTCTCTTTCATGACACCTGGACAACGCTCAAGGAAATCACCCTCGATAAAAAGGTGGTATGGACCTATGACTCAGCCAACATGAACGGCAACAAGGGCAAGCGTGTGGATGTGCATGCCTTTGCGCGTTTAAATAACGGAAACACCATGATTGTCGAGAGCCGCGTGGGACGCGTGATCGAGGTCGACAAGGCCGGCAAGTTGATCCACCAGTTTCCTCTCAAACCCGGCGGCACCCAAAGCACCCGATGGGCCCGCCATACTCCCACCGGAACTCTACTTGTCTGCTCTGAACAGCCCGGTGTGGTGACCGAGTATGATCGCAGCGGCAAGGTGATTTGGGATTACCTCATCAAGACGCGTGTCTACGGCGCCATTCGGTTAAAGAACGGCAACACCCTGATCGCCTCAGGTAGCGGCAAAAGTGTAGTGGAAGTTTCACCAAAAAAGGAAGTCGTATGGAAAATTGAGGGCAAGGTGCCCGGCACTGAGATTGGGCTGGGATGGATGACCTGCCTGCAGGAGCTGAAGAACGGCAACCGTATCATCGGTAACTGCCATGCCGGTGACAAGAACCCGCAGATTTTTGAGATCACCCGTAAGAAGAAGGTCGTGTGGGAATTTGATGAGTGGGACCTGGTCGGAAACGGCCTTGCCTGCTGGCAGGTACTTGACGACGAGCAATCCGCGCTTGTTCGCAGAAAACTCTCCCAATTGCAGTAACTGATTGGGCGCTTGCCCCATAGTGTTCGCGTGTTAGCCTCTAGGGAACACCAAGAGGATTACCATGCCCAACCGCCGTGATTTCATCAAGTCAACCACTCTTGCCACCGGTGCCACTGTGCTGACAGCAGCCACCACCAGCCAAGCCGCAAAGCCGAACGTGAAAAAGAAAAACGATACCTTCAGAAAGAAACTCCTCGAATGCCTCGGTGGCCCCTGGCCTGAAGGCGGCGACCTCAAGCCAAAGAAACTTAAAACGGAACAAAAAAAGGGCTACCGACTGGAGTGGATCACCTATGAGCTTGAACCGGGCGACCGGTGCCCGGCAATCCTGCTCGTGCCTGATGGAGTGAGTGACAAATTATCAGCACCGGCCGTCGCCATCTGGCACCAGCACGCCGGCCAATGGCACTTGGGAAAAACCGAGCCGGCGGGTCTGGCAGGCAATCCCATGCACCACACCGGCGTGGCGCTTGCCAGACTGGGTTACGTGGTACTTTGCCCTGATGCTTTGTGTTTTGAGGATCGCCAGGATCCGGAAAATAAACTGAAGGGGAGCGCCTATGAACGGTTTGAATTTTTGCGCTACACCGTCGCCGGCAAATGCATGGCGTGGAAAAATATTTTGGACATGCGGCGCGCTATTGACTACCTCGCCTCACGACCCGAGGTAAAGGCTGAACAGATTGGCTGTTACGGCCACAGTATGGGTTCCACCCACACCTGGCTGGTTGGCCCATGGGAACCACGCTTAAGAGCGCTGGTGGGTAACTGCTGCCTGCCCACCTACGCCGGCATTCACCGCACCAGGTTATTACATTGTTTCCCCAACTTCATCCCCGGTATTTACGAGCACGGCGACACGCCCGATATCGCCGCGCTCATCGCCCCGCGCGCATTACACTTGAATCTCGGTGAAAATGATCGCGGCACACCCATCAAGGAGGCACGTGCAGGTGTCAAAAAAATCGCCAAGGCCTACGCAGAGGCCGGAGCCTCCGGGAACTTCTCCGCCTTCATAGAGAAAGACACCGGCCATGTGCTCTCGGAAAAAATGTGGACCCACACCAAGGAGTTTTTCTCCAAGCACCTTTCCTAAAAAAGCATGACCAAGAAAGTTTGTCTCACATTGGTTGCCGTCCTTTGCCTCGTGGCCACCTCGGTGTTGGCCGGGGAGAAGCATTGGTCATTGCAACCCACGAAGCGCGTAGAGGTGCCGACCAAGGGCAACCCCATCGATTATTTCATTGGCCGAGAGCTGCGTGAGCAGAATCTGAAATCCTCGCCTGTAGCAGACCGGATCACCTTACTCCGGCGCGTAACCCTGGATCTCACCGGCCTGCCGCCCACCCCACAAACGGTGAAGGCTTTCCTCAGGGACCCCCGGAATACAGAGGTTGTTTTCGCGGAAGCCGTTGATGAGTTACTGGCCTCACCGCATTACGGGGAGCGCTGGGCACAGCATTGGCTGGATGTAATCCGCTGGGCAGAGACCGTGGGCTTTGAAACCAATATCGAACGTCCCAATGCCTGGCATTATCGTGACTGGCTCATTAACGCCCTGAATACGGATCTGCCTTATGATAAGTTGATTCGCGACCAACTCACCGGAGACGTCACTGGAAACGATGCAGCGCTTGGTTTTCTGGTAGCTGGACCGGCACTTCAACCTGGACAAATCGGACGCGACGAAGAGGCGATGAGGTCGGCCAGACAAGATGAGCTGGACGAGGTAATTCGCACAGTAGCTCAAGGATTCCTAGGCCTTACCGTTGGCTGCGCCCGCTGCCACGACCACAAGTTCGATCCCATCAGTCAAAATGACTATTATGGCATGCAGGCCATTTTTGCCGGACTACGCTATGGCAATCGACGACTACGCGGTGCTCAGAATGATGAATGGAACCACAAGGTGCCAACACAGCATGCCAAGGTAGAGAAGCTCAAAACTGGACTGGAACAATTACGCGCGAAATACAAGTTGCGCATGCCTTTGGCCAGTACACATTCGGAGACTTTTGACTCGGTCCTCACTCAATCCATCCGCATGAAGATTGGCGGCACCGCCAACGGGGGAGCAGCTTCGCTTTATGAATTTGAAGCATGGACACCCACCAACCAAAACGTTGCACTGACCTCAACTGGATCAATCCCCAGTGCCTCGAGCTTTGCCCTGGCCAATCAGACCAGGCATTTTGAAAACCTAACCGATGGTTCAGTGGACCGCCGACAGGCTTTTCCCTGGGTTTCAGCCAAACCTGGCCCTGCCTGGATCCGTATCGATTTCCCCAAACCCGTAAAACTAAACCGGATTACATGGTATAATGGTTCCAGTGTGCCCGTTGACTATATTATTGAATCATTGAGCACGGATAAACAGTGGCAAACCCTTGCCCATACAGAAGACAGACTCCCTCGGACTGATGACACCCGCCTGGCCAAGCAGATAAAGCTAAGGGGAATGAATGCCGATCAAATAAAAAAGCTCGTTGCACACATTGGCCAACTCCGAACGGCCATCAATGAACTCAATCGGCTCTCACGCGGCCCGCAGACTTTCGCCGCCAGCTTTACCTCCCCTGACACTACGTGGTTACTGCGACGAGGGGACTCCATGCAGCGACTAAAAAAAATCCCGCCAGCTATTCCGGTTGCCCTGGGGAAAATTAATTTAAAGGAAAATACTGAGCTGACCCGAAGATCGGCACTGGTTCAACATCTCACTGACCCAAATCATCCCCTTACTTCCCGTGTGATAGTTAACCGTGTCTGGCAAAAACATTTTGGAGCAGGCTTAATTAATACACCATCTGATTTTGGGGGAATGGGAGAGCCCCCCTCGCACCCAGAGTTACTCGACTGGCTGGCGACTGAATTTATCAAACAGGGTTGGTCCTTCAAGAAGCTGCACCAGCTCATTGTCAACTCCCGTACCTATCAGCAGGCAAGCCGACCGCAACCGGCGGCCCTGCGTGTGGACGCCGAGTCACGTCTACTCTGGCGTTTTCCACCGCGTCGACTGGAGGCTGAGGCCGTGCGCGACTGCATCCTGAGCGTGAGCGGAAAACTCAACCTGAAAATGGGCGGGCGGGGCTTTGATTTCTTCAACCAGCGCGGTGGGCTTTCCGATTATCACCCGAAGGAAACCTTTAATGAAGACGGCTGGCGACGAATGATCTATGCCCACAAGATTCGCATGCAGGCCGTGGACATCTTTGGCGCGTTCGACTGCCCCGATGCCGGCCAGATGAAACCGCGCCGTACCCGTTCCGTTACGCCCGTGCAATCCTTGAGCCTATTAAACAGCCCCTTTACCAACCGCCAGGCGAGCTTCTTTGCCGCGCGCGTGAAAAACGAGGCTGGTGATGAGCTGAGAAAACAAGTCGACCACGCCTTCAGACTCGCCACTTCCCGCACCCCCACTGCCGATGAGCAAGCGACCATGCACACACTTGCCCAACAACACGGCCTGGAACAGGTCTGCCGCGTGCTCTTCAACACCAGTGAATTTCTTTATTTGCGATAACAAAATTTTCTCCTGACACACAGACACTCCGCGGATATCATATATTCGTGATAAAAAAGGTGCGATTCTGTCCCAAAAGTGTACCCAAAAATTGTGTGGGAATTAGATTGAGATTGTTTGAGTTGTTTCGGTAATCCTCCCTTCGGGAGTTGCCCTGACATGGGCCAATCGTTAACTTCAGAGCCATGAAACAGCTCCTCTTGATATGTGCGGTGGTGGGGTTGGTGGGGGGATGTGCCTCAACTCCGAAAGTCATTCCTAATAGCCCTGAAGCCAAGGCAGCGATTGAGGCAGCGATTCGCAAAGCTGCCCTTAAACCGACAGGCGAACTCACCAAGGCGGATTATGAGAAGGTGACGAGGCTGAG
>JASLKQ010000115.1 GCA_030747505.1 Verrucomicrobiota bacterium
ACCGGATCTGATAAGATCCTCTGGAGCAAGAAACGCGGCACGCCCTACGTTCCCTCCCCCGTGCTTTATGGAGGACTACTTTATTACAACCAATCCAGCCAGGCTTTATTCTCCTGTACCGATGCCAAAACCGGCGAGACCCACATCGACCGCGAACGACTCAAGGGTCTGGCCAATGTCTACAGTTCCCCCGTAGCCGCTGCCGGTAGGATATACGTCACCGGCCGCAACGGCGCCACGCTGGTTCTCAAGCACGGAAAAAAACTTGAAGCCTTGGCCACCAATAAACTTGATGACCGACTGGACGCTTCCCCTGCACTGGCAGGCAACCAGATTTTCCTGAGAGGACGTCAGTTTCTCTACTGTATTGGCGGAAAATAAGACGGGGGAGATTTGAACATAACAAAAGAAAATCTTCGGACCTTTCTCGGGTGGTGCACGGTCATTAATTTGGGAATACTTGTGTTGTGGTGTCTGGGACTTATCTTTGCCCACGACTTTGTGTTCAGGGCTCATACATGGTGGTTTGAGATATCAGAAGGGCGTTTTGATGAAATCAATTACACAATGTTCATGTACTACAAGTCGGCGGTGGTTTTTTTAAACGTGATACCTTACCTGATCCTCAGGTATGTGAAGTTCACTTAATCCACGCCAGAAAAAATAATTTAGATCCAGCCGCCTTTAGGATACGTCTGCCTTATCGGTCCGTACTTTTCCCCAGCCAATCACCAGAGTTGCTGCCACAAACAGAAGCGGCACAAACCATTTATCCACGGCAAACTCCTTCAGGGTAACCACCATGTTGGCCAGCGGATGGGTGAGGTGCACAATAAATTGACCCAGCACCTTCCACAGGGATTGGTCATTCAATTCCAGCGGGTTGGGATTGGGCCAGCCTGAGACCGGAATCCAATTCAAAATCAAGGTGGCCAATGCATAGAACATTCCCAGTATAAGCACCGGCATGAGGGTGACTGAAAGATCCTTGCCAAAGTGCTTGGGAATCGCCCGAACCAACGGCATCAAACCGTGGGTAATGAGGCAGTATGCCAACCAAAGCACCACCGAAAATTTCGCCAAGTTTCGACCCGCACCGATCCAACCCCGCCGGGATTCCTCACCCCCCTCGTCCCAGGCTTTCTTTTCCCTATCATAAACTTCTTTTTTCCGCTCATACTCCGTGGCAGCCGCGGTTTCCTCTTCAACGGATTTATATTCAGCCCGATAATCACGCTGTGGCAGTTGGGGTTTTTCATAAGGCAACCCGTAACCCAAAAGCAGTGTTAAGAGCAGAAGCAACAGAAAAACCCCGTGCCCGTAATGCAACCAGTCCGGCCAAAGACCGCCCAAATCGCCAGCCGGAGGCTTCAGCGGGAGATCGGGTTTCTTTGTCTCCTCCTGCTTTTCTGAACCGGATGGATTTGAATCCTTCGATGCTGTCTTCTTGGTCTCCATACAACTCCCGAAGAAGAGTGCATGCATTAAAGGAAGAGTAAGCAACCTGATTCTCTTAACAGGCTAGGAACAAACCTATATACAGGGGAATTTAATGTTCGGTGGGTTCGATTCCTTAAAACCACATATGAATTATTTTACGCCTTCTTGCGGCCAAACAGCAGCACCAGAATTCCTGCTCCGAGTATGACGACCGGCCCCCATATTATCCAACCCATGAAGGGCGAAGGCGTTATTTCAGTCTCCTCATTGCTTTCAGCAGGCTTGTCGGTTGAGGTTTTTTCCGGACTCACAGAAGGCTCCCCCTTGGCCTCACCAGAAGATTCCTTATTTGAAACGGAATCAGTTTCAGTAGGGTTACTGGTTTGCGCCAAAGCCTGATCATCAAGTTTTTCAATTTGCTCCTCAAGGAGTTCATCCCAGTTGACCGAGGTAAGGATATCAAAACCCGGGTTCTGGCGCTTGACCTGACAGGAACAGGGCCCTGAAAGAAACGTGCAGGCATCATCAATCATGTCGTTATTAATCCCCTTCCCCACCAGAGCAGGCATGGCCCTGCCTCGACCGAATACAGCAAAGGCAATCGGCTCATCATAATCCTTAAGGTCATCCTCGCTGTTGAGAAGGATTTCCCGGAATACCTTTTCATTGGGGTCATCGGCCGAAATACTCAACAGAGAAAAACCCAGCTTCAAATCCTCCGGACGGATGGAGAGGTACCCCGCCTGAACATCCTGCGCCTTGAGTTCGGGCATCTTCAGGGTCTTGCCCAAATGCACCAGTCGTTCCTCCAGAGTCTTCTTGGTGGCCTGATCTTTTTCCTGGTTGCCACACTCCAACAACACCCAAACAGCACTGTCCCCACCCTGTAAACGTTTGGCCAGCTCCTTGCGGGCCGGTGATTGAAAGGTTTTGTTTATACTATCTTCAGTAAACGGGCCTGCCCACAAAGGGGTAATCTTTAGCGTGCTGGCCGGGTAGAAAACCGCCAGCCAGGGTTCTGTAGATTCCTTCGGTTTATTTTTCTCCCACCATTTAACCCAGCGGGGATCCGGATCAGCCTTCAGGTCCACCTCATGAATACGCATATTGGGAACCGACACGTTTTCCAGTTCGATGGGTTTAATTTTTTTCAGCAACTGCTTCTGTTCTTTTGTCAGTGGACCTTGGTGAAAAAGAACCACCTCGTATTCATCGGGAGGCCACATCTCCAAGGCATAACGAAAAACCGGTACTGAACAGGCCCAGGCAAGAATTGGGGTTCCCAAAATCAAAACCGCAACCAGCACTCCACTGATCAGTTTGTTTGGATGACGATTCACGGATGAATTCTGGGGTAAAGATTAGGCAGTTGCAAGCTACTGGCCAAAAAAAGGCTACTCCGTCTTGGTCAGTGGTTTTTGGCGAAGGGCAAACCAGGCGCGCATCTGGTAACTGCAATTGCACTTGGAGGATCCATCAGGGGCCAGAACCAAACCTCCTGCCGGGATAACGTTGATATAACAGCCCGGGCGCATGCCTCCAAAGTTCTCAACGTTTTCTTCACGCGAAAGATCGAGATAACCCAGGGTGCCGGAACGAAAAAGCATAACGTTTTTGCCTGAGGAAATTTGTCCGCAACCATAGGAGCGATCCAGCGAGAAGGGTTTGGTGGACCCATCGATCAAATCCCACGCTCCACCCTGGGCATAAAGGGTTCGTCCGTTAATGACCGGCCGTGATTCATATTTCGCTTCCCGATCCCAAAGACGTTTTCCGGTGCGCGCGTCAAAGGCGGCCAACCGGTCGCCCACTTCACTGGGTAACCGGAAAAACTTGTGACGCATAGCCTGATAGGACATCAGGAGCACACCTTCCTTTGCGCTGAGGGCCAGTTGTGTGCCCCAAATGCGCTCCGTTGATTGCCACCGGACTTCTCCATTGGCCACGTTGAGCGCCACCAGTCGACCGAAGTCCTGATCGCCTTCCTTGAGCCGCTCGCGATGTCGCCCATCACGTCTTGGGTTTGTGATTCGGTCGGCCAGGGGTAACTTTCTGTCAATAAGATAGACCGTGTTTTCGCCAATAGAAATAGCGTTATGCCGAATCGATTCCTGAGGTTTATAGGTCCACTTGGTTTTCCCGGTTTTTGGGTCCAAGGCAAAGAAAAGAACCGACTCATTGCGCAACGGCAGATTTTGATAACGTGGACTGATTGCGTGCTCAGCGTTGGCAACTGAACCGAAAAGCAAACCCTGATGATAAGCAAGAAACCCCCAGTTTCGGTGTTTTGATTCAGCTTTAACCGGCGGATGAAATTCAGCCAGTTTCCTTCCAGTAAACAAATCGATACGCAAACAGCTCTCTCCTTGCCGCACATAAAGAGCATCTTCTCCAATGCACAGTGGACTTCCTGTCTCCCCTACTCCCACATCATGATGAATGCCGTCGTAATCCCGCAGAAATCCCTTCAATTCATATTTCCACAGGGTTCGTCCATTATAGGCATCCAGGGCACACAATCCATCCACCCCTGCAGTAATCTGCACTCCACGATGAAACAAGGGAGCCGGGCCCTGTCCATGGCGATTGGGTATTTCAAAATCCACATCACGGAACCAGTGCACCCCCAGAGTGCCCTTGATCAAGGCATCATCCGAGCAGAGTGTGTTGGCTGCATTGGCATTTTGATGTGTCCAGCTGCCGGCTCCCTCCAAAACACCACGGGTCTCCAGG
This sequence comes from Verrucomicrobiota bacterium, assembly GCA_030747505.1. Lineage (GTDB taxonomy): Bacteria > Verrucomicrobiota > Verrucomicrobiia > Limisphaerales > UBA1100 > UBA1100. The sequence goes on from JASLKQ010000115.1 coordinate 4,174, forward strand.
TGCAAACTATCGGGTTTACCCAAGCAAATCTTGCCGCCAAAGGGTCTTTGAAGCCGTGCGATTTCCTTTTTTACCGCTACAGATAAAGGCTGTTCCATTGAGGAGGAGGAAACAATCAGGTTGGCAAACTGATCCGGGAATGGTGACTGGCTTAATTCCCCCACATGCACCGAAACCCGCACTCCCAGGAGGCCCAAAACCTGCAATCGTTTGCGAATTGTTTCAGCCTGGTTTGTATCCTCAACCAAGCAGCAAATTTTCAGTTTACTACTTAGGGCAAGCGCGATGGCCAAATCACCATTTCCTGCACCGATATCTACACACCATCCTTCAGTCATATTTGCCCTGGTAATGATTTTTCTGGCGACTGATTGAGCCACTGCCGTGATGGCATGCTCTTTTTTCACTGGCTCTCTGGGCGGGGGATTTGCCTTGGGCAAATTGGCAAAACAATAGACGTAACCGAGATCAGTACACACAACAAGTCGGCCATTTGAAGCCGCCAATCCCAGTGCCCGTCCTTCCACCGGATGCGACCACCACGTATTCTGTTGGCGGGTGTAATCAATCGCACTCACGCGGCCATCCTCACCACAGTAGGCGTCAATATTGGCAACGATGAAGCTCAGTATCTCCCGGGCCATATTAATCTGCCGTTTTTGGGCCGGTTTGCGTAGGGTAATCGGTTGACCTTTCCGGTCCACTTTACTGAGATCTTCAAACTGATACTCAATTAACTGACGTCCACTGGCCCGCATAAATCCTTTGGGCAGGGCGACCAGTTGACCTCCTCCAACTTCCGCCGACAAATCCCCGCCATCGGTATTAAAGAGGCAACCTGAGTTACCAATAAATTCATCAACCAATATGGCGGCCGAGTTACCCCGTTTTTGATTTTTCTGCAGGTGATAATAGTCGAACCTGCCGCTGGAACGCTCAAAGACTGACGGAACAGCCCGGCCTGTAGGCACGACAACCTGCTTTTCATTGGCTAAAAGATAGCCTTGGGCCGAGACCCCGCTTCGGGCACGGGCACCCCCGTGGGGTTGATTCATTTCCATGCTGCCTGTTTCGCCATTTGACCAGAGTGTTTTCCCCGTCTGCGCATCAAGAGCATGCAGATAAACTCCATCGGTGGGCCAGATTCCTGCAGCAAAATATACGGTATCCCCAAAAACAACCGGACCGCCTCTGGCGGGCCAACGCGAGATCATCCGCTCATTACCCAATATTTTGAACTGATCAGCTCCTCCCCGTTTTTTCCAGAGCAAGTGCCCATCGGTTTGGGCCAAACAATAGAGCCATCCATCATCGCTACAGACAAAGATCCGGTCCTTCCATGCAGCCGGAGCAAAGCGTACGGGGCCTTCTGCACAAAACACCCAGCGGACTTTGCCGGTATCCAAATCCAAAGCGGTGAGGGTATCTTCTGAAGAACTGTTAATATAAACCATACCTCCCACCACAATGGGTTGGCTGGCAAAATCAAACTGAATGCGGCTGGAGGTGGGCCAAGCCGGTTCGGGTTTGTGGGCTTGGCGGTGGGACCACGCCAGTTGCAGCCGATTGGGCAATGGCTCGGCAGTAAAACCACTCCGGGATGAATCGCCCCGGTACTGAGGCCAATCAGCCAATAAAACGGTTACTGAAAACAGAGTCAGCTTGATTGCGAGAATGACTTTCATGAGGAGCTCTCCATGGAGGAGTTATTTAGTCCGGAAAAACTATCTGATATAACCCATTATTCTCCCAGGCAGACCACTTCACCCTTTTGATTGGTGTAATAAACATTATCCTGAGCAACGGCCAGACTATCCCAAATTGGCAAAGAGGGCAGCTTCAGGGTTCTCTTCGTTTCTCCGTCCTTGGCATTAACCAATAGCAGAATAGCCCCCTGCTTGCCCTGCAAGGCTTGATCCTGCTCACTCAAAACCTTCTCGATTTCCTTATCACCTTTGGCCAGACGCACGAAACTCTCCTCTTCATCAACCAGATCCGGAGGTCCCATAAGTAGCAGGGTATCGCCCGCTTTGGCCATGGCCCGAACCAGAACCGGGATGTCCTGTGTCCATTGGTGCTCAATGGAAGGACCTCCACGACCCGGTGTGGATTTACCTGTAAAATAAACCGCCTTGCCGGTCTTGGCCCGCACGATATTTGCGCTCGTGATTTTACCTCCGTGTTTATTGCCTGAACCATCTATTGCTTTGCCTGTTTCAAAACCGGAATAGAGAACGAGTGACTTATCCTTGGGCTCATTACCCCAATCTGAAAGTTTGGCCAGTTCCTGTTCATTTAATGCCCGGTGATAAACCCGCACTTCATCCACCACTCCCTTAAAGGCAAATGGAACAGTGTACTCACCTACCGCCGAGCCCGTATCAGCCCCAATTTGCAATCCCTGAACCGGGGTCTTGGCCACCAATCCTGAAGCCTTACCTTCACCAACGAGCTCTCCATTTACATAAAGACGCATCTTTTTATCTTCAGTAAGCACACCCATGAGGTGAACCCACTTATTGGTGATTTTTCTCTTTCCTTTAACGGAGGCGAGTTTCTCTTCGGACCGTACCAAAAAGGTTGGCAGGCCTTTTTCCACAGTTAGAGCATAACCGTTTAAAGGGCCTCCATGAGCCATAACTACGCCTGCATTTTTTTCAGAAATACACCAAGCACTGATAGTTAAAGCTTTGTTGGTGGGATCCAGAGTCTTAGGCGTACCATAGTCGACCATTGAACCTGCGGTACGTTGCCTCTTCTGGCCGGGCACTGGTGGTGGCGGCGCTTTCCGGTTGCGTTCACTGGCGAAGAGTTGGTGTTCCAGAATGGTGGTCCATTTATAGTACTGGGGTTTGCGACCGAAGCCATACACCTTGTCCTCATCAAAAACGAGCAGACGGCCTGCGGGCGCAAATTTTCCGGCCTGATAATATCCACCATGCCCTCCGGCAAAGCTGCGGCCATAGACCCAATAGGTGCGGTGAAACCAGGTGTCATCCAGAAATCCCGTTGGACAAAAGACGTGAGCAGTTTCTCCGCCCTGCTGCCCGCCCTGCCCGGCGAAATCACCGGAGTGCGGTCCCAGACCATGGCGTTTACCCTGATCATCAAATTTTTGGGACTTCATGTAGATGTACTTTTCATCTGCAGAAAGAATATCGGGGAGGCCGACGGGCATCTGCAGAATCTGGATGCGATCCTGCAGGTTTTTATCCTGTCCGGGTTCCTTTTCATCGAGCACCTCCTCAACCAGTTTATTGCCGGTACGGGCATCCAGGGCAAACCACCGCATGCCCCCGTCCAGAAAGTTGGATCGGCCCGCCACAAAAAAGACTTTTTCATCCTTGATGAGCATACTGCCATGGACCGGCCACACGCTCTCCAGCTGTTCATAGGCCAAAAGACGGCGATCCTCAGGAGCTGCCCGGAAACGCCAAATCAAGACCCCGTCACTGGCACGCAAACAGTATGCCCATCCGTCAGCACAACCAAAATATGCCCGCCCATCGTGGATGCTTGGAGGTGAATCGACCCGGCCTCCAGTGCTATAACGCCATTCTTCCTTCCCGGTTTTGGCGTTAAGCGCCACAACTTCATGCTCATCCACCCGGGCAACAAAAAGTTTGTTTTCAGAAACCGTAACGGAGCTCAGCTTGCCTTTGAGGTTGGCAGTCCATTTTGTTTTAATTTGCTCGCTGAGCTTTACCTTCGCGTATCCACTGCGTTGATTATCGTGACGGTAGGTCGGCCAGTCC
>JASLKQ010000116.1 GCA_030747505.1 Verrucomicrobiota bacterium
GGGATCGAGCAAGTCCGTGCCGACCTCAAACGTGAGGCAAGTGTGCTCGATCTGATGCTTGCTGACTCCAGAAGACTTCGGGGTCGGCTTGGAAAAGAAGATCAACGGAAAATGGACGAGTATCTCGACTCGGTGCGTGCTCTGGAAAAACGTGTCGAACGTACCAGTCAGTGGACGCACCAGCCATTGCCGGAGGTCGATACCAAAGGGCTGAACCTTGAGGTTTCCCACAAGGACCCGGAGCAATACACCCGGTGCATGTATGACTTGCTATACCTTGCCTTCCAAACGGATTCCACCCGCTTCGCCACTCTTATGCTTGAAAGCGAGCAATCGAGTGGCAGCGAGATGTGGAACTACGCCACCTACGTGCTCGGTTACAAGGGGGCCACTCATGACATCGCACACAAGCGCCCGAGTGAATCAGGGAAGTGGGACAACTGGCGGGCCAAGCAGCACGCCTACTTCCTTGAACGCCTTCGCAACACCCCGGAAGGTGACAGCAACATGCTCGATCAGACGGTAGTCGTCTGGGGTTCAGCCCACCCGCACGCGTCCCATAGTACCAAAAACTACCCGATCCAGGTGGCGGGCGGGAATACGCTTGGCTTCAAGCACGGGAACCTGCATTCCTTCGAGGGAGAAAAAAAGGTGCCGCTTGCCAACCTGTTTGTTTCGATGCTCAATGCGGTGGATACTCCGACGAAGAAATTCGCGGACAGCACGGGCCCCATGACGGAATTACTCGCGTAAGTGATGAAAATATTGCCCGATCGGAAAAACCTTTGCTGATGCGTTTGCCGCAATGAACCAGTTTGAAAAAGAATGAGTCCAAGCCATATGACCCGATTGTTTCTGCCCTGCCTCCTCTGCATGGCTTTGTTAAATGACCTAAAAGCTCAGCAGGGAAAACCCAAGCTCGCCGGTAATAAAAGTGACTTGTGGTTAACTTATGAAGGGGAGGGAGGCCTCGGGAAGGAAAAGCATGTCGTGCTGATTGCAGCCGATCAGGAGTACCGCAGTGAACAATCCATGCCGATGCTGGCGAAGATCCTGTCCAAGCATCATGGTTTTGACTGCACCGTGCTGTTTTCGGTTAATGAAAAGGGTGAAGTCGACCCAACGATGCCGGCTCCGTTCAAGGACAAAACGAAACGGCATAATATCCCGGGGCTTGGTCATTTGGCCAAGGCAGATTGTGTGATTTGGCTTTCGCGGTTCATGCATCTGCCACAGGACCAGATGCAGCACTTTCATGACTACTTCGATTCAGGAAAACCGCTGATCGCTTTGCGGACTGCCAACCACGGTTTCTGGGGTGGGGTGGGGTACAAGAAGGGCGGTAAAAATGTTTCACTTCGCCAAATGTTGGGCGGCACTTTTATGGGCCATCACGGGGGTTGGCATCGTGAGGCAACCCGTGGTGTTATTGTTCCATCAAACAGGAAGCATCCTATTCTTACCGGGGTGGGGGATATCTGGGGGACATCCGATGTTTACCGGTGTCATAATGACAAAAATCCATTTCCAGAAGATTGCACGTCATTGGTCTTGGGTCAGCCACTGATCAACCTCAAAAAAGATGCCCCACCTAACACAAAAAAGGAGCCCCTGCCTGTTGCCTGGACAAAAACGTGGACCGGGAACAAGGGGCGAGGGTCAAAGATTTTCCACTTCACCATGGGTTCAGCAGTGGACTTTGAAAATGAAGGGGTAAGGAGAATGACGGTAAACGCAGTCTACTGGGGGCTGGGTCTGGAAAAAGATATCAAGCCGGATAGCTCCATTACCATTATTGGTGACTACAAACCCTTAAAGGCCGGGTTCAATTATCAGAAGCTTGGCGTTAAACCGCGTAAGGTTGGATATTACAGGTAATCGCCCTTTATAGAATAGCGGTTTTTACGACTGAATCCTTATTGAAAAAGCGCAATAATTTAATCGTAATTGTAGCGAGTTCTTATACCTTGTTTCGCAGATGACCACCTTGCGAGTTACCTTTATTACCTTGTCGCTCTCTTTGGCGAGTGCCTTTGGCCAGAGCCAACTGCCACCACTGGAAAAATCGATTGAGGATCCCTCCACGGGTCTTAACGTGCAACCCGGCTTCGTCGTCGACCTGATCTACAAGGTGGACAAGAAAAAGTATGGTTCCTGGATAGCGATGGCCTTTGATGGCACCGGTCGCCTGGCGGTATCCGACCAGGGAGGCGCGGGCACTTTCTTGATCGAGATTCCCAAGCCCGGCGAAACCTTCGACGAAGACAAGGTCAGGAAGCTCAACGTGAAGTCGTCCCTGTACGGGATGCTCTACGCCTTCGATCACCTCTACATGATGGGAAACAAAAATCTCACGCGAGCCAAGGTCTTGCCAAACGGAGATTTGGGGCCAACTGAATTTCTTGCCGAGATGAATGGCGGCGGCGAGCATGGTCCCCATTCCATCGTTGTCTCGCCTGACGGCAAAAGCATCTACGTCATAGCCGGAAACATGACCCGGCTTCCCCAGTACCAGAAGACCCGCATTCGGGACAACTGGAGGGACGATTACCTCCTGCAAAATTATGCCTATGGCCACAATGGAGGAGGCAAGGCTCCCGGTGGTTGGGTGCTGAAATTGAGTCCCGACGGCAAGGAGCGCGAAGTTCTCAACATGGGTTACCGCAACCCTGTAGACTTTGCCTTAAACCGCGACGGGGAATTATTCGTCTACGACGCGGATATGGAATGGGATATCGGAGCTCCGTGGTATCGTCCCACCCGCATTAATCATGGTGTTTCCGGAGGGGAAAGTGGCTGGCGGGCCACCTCCAAGAAGTGGCGCAAATATTTTCCGGACACCGTGGGCTCGGTGGTTGATATCGGTCCCGGTTGCCCAACCGGTGTGATCGCCGGGACCAACACGAAATTCCCCACCCACTACCGCGATGCTCTTTTCATTTGCGACTGGACCTTTGCCACCATGTACTCGGTTCACCTTAAACCCAATGGTTCGTCCTATATCGGGGAAAAGCGTGAGTTCATTTCCAATACCAAGGGATCGCTGGCCTTGACCGACGTCGATGTCGGTCCGGATGGTAACATGTACTTCTGCGTGGGCGGTCGCGGTGGGCAATCCTACCTCTACCGGGTCTCCTACAAGGGAAAAGCCGACACCACCTTATCGAAACTCGACACCACCAGCTCCCATGCCAAGGCGCGTGCCACCCGTCATATGTTGGAGACCTTCCACGGCCAACCCGACCCCAAGGCAGTGGAAGCTGCCTGGCCTTACCTGAGCAGTGATGATTATCACCTGCGCTACGCCGCCCGCATCGCCATTGAATGGCAGGATACCAAGACTTGGGCCGATAAAGCCTACTCCGAAAAGAACGACGTGGCGGCCATTCATGCCCTGCTGGGCCTTGCCCGCAGTGATCAGGAAGGCAGCCTGACTCCCAGCGTGAAGCGTCTCTTGAAGGTGGATTTCGATGAGCTCGACAAAACGGGGAAACTCGCCCTGTTACGAACCTATGGCGTGATTATGAGTCGTGGTGGCAAGCCGGCGGCCGGTCAAGTAAAAGCCATCGGTGACCAACTAGATCCTCATTTTCCGGCCAGTGACGATAACCTGAACGAGGAGCTTTGTCGTGTGCTCTGCTACATCCAACACCCTTCGGTGGTGGAGAAGACCGTGGCCCTCATGCAAACCACCAAGGCCAAGGTTCCGGATTTCGACGCCGAAGTCATGAAACGCAACCGTGGTTATGGTGGCAAGATCCTGAGCTCAATGGAGTCCAATCCCAATATCCTCAACATTCATTTTCTGTTTTGCCTGAAGGATGTTCAAGAGGGATGGACCATGGACCACCGCAAAGTCTACCTCGGTGAATTGAAAACCCTCATGTCCAAAAAGGGTGGCAACATGTTCACCGGTTATATTCAAAAGATCAGGGATTCGGCGATCGCTTCAGTGCCCGAAAAGGATAGGGCCTCCCTCCAATACCTGATGGGAGACGTCAAAAGTATCGATATCTCCAAATTGCCCAAGGCCAAGGGCCCCGCGGTCGCCTGGACGGTGGGTTCCGCCTTAAATATGCTCAAGGAGGAACCCCTCACGGGACGCAGTTTGGCCAATGGTAAGAAGATGTTTTCAGCCGGGCTCTGCGTGGCTTGTCACCGCTTTGGCACCGAGGGCGGCGGGATTGGTCCCGACTTGACCAACCTGGCCAAGCGCAGCGACTACAAATCCATTTTGGAATCCACCCTGCAGCCCAACTTGGTGGTGTCTGAACAGTTTGAGCAGCATGAACTAAAGATGAAAGACGGTTCTGTTGTGTTGGGGCGCATCGTGGTGGATGACAAAGACTCCTATTCCCTGGTTCAATCCGGACTTGAACCCTTGAAGCTAAAGAAGGTCAAGAAAGCAGACGTCGTCTCCAAGAAAAGTTCCAAGCTATCCATGATGCCACCCGGTTTGGTTAATATGATGAATGCGGATGAACTGAAGGATCTGATTGCCTACTTCGTCTCTCAGGGAAACAACCGCCACCCGGTTTACAAAAGACCCAAGCCGACCAAGAAACTGGACATCGAAATCATCAGTGCAATCTATGGGGTGAAAGGAAACGCCCAGAAGAGCATGGATCTCAGTAGGACCATCAAGCAATATATGGATGCCCGGGAATACGAATTTAATATTACCAATACCTTTGCAGGAAAAGATCCGGCCCCTGGTATAAAAAAGGTCCTGCTACTCAAATATAAATTCAACGGCAAGACGTTCAGTAAAACGATCAGGGAAAACGGCCTCGTCTCTTTCTACGAATAGTCGCTCTCCAATGAACATATTTTTCCGGTTTTTGGTTGTATACGTCTTTGCTGCATTTATTCCACTTACAGCCGCAGAAAAACGACTGCCTCTAAAAGGGGAAGTTTTTACCATCCAGAAACATACGGCGTTTCTGATTCTTCCTGAAAAAACCAAAACAGGAAAACCGATCCCATGGGTTTGGTACGCACCAACCTTGCGCGGACTGCCGGCCAATTCAGAGAAATGGATGTTCGAACGATTCCTTAAGGCAGGTATAGCGATTGCCGGAGTGGATGTGGGCGAATCCTATGGCAGCCCAAAGGGTAGAGCGGTTTATACCGCCTTACATGAACAGCTGGTCAAGAAACGGGGTCTTGCCAAAGAGGCTAGCCTTTTGGCCCGCAGCCGTGGGGGACTCATGCTTTACTGCTGGGCGGCGGAAAACCCAGACAAGGTTCGCTGCATCACCGGCATTTATCCGGTGTGTAATATTGCCAGTTACCCCGGCCTAAAACGCGCCTGCGGCGCTTACGGTTTGAGTGCTCCAGAGCTTGAGGATCAGTTAACCAAACATAATCCGATTGATCGCCTTGCGCCTTTGGTCAAGGCCAAGGTGCCGATCTTTCATATTCATGGTGATATGGACAGAGTGGTGCCTTTGGATAAAAATTCGGCCCTCATAAAGAAACGTTACGATAAACTGGGCGGGCTCATGACGTTGGAAGTAGTGAAAGGGCAGGGACACAACATGTGGAACGGCTGGTTCCAAAGCCAAGCCTTGGTCGATTTCGTAATCAAACACGCGACGGACTCGAGTTTTAAAAAATGAGAACACTGCTTTCGCCATTGATTCTTTCGGTAGCGGTGATCGCATCTGAGGCTCAGCAAGCAAGCGAACAGTTCGTTGTGGCCAAGGGATTGACCGTTCAACCATTTGCAACCCAGGGGCAGCTTTCAAATCCAGCCAGTATCGATGTGGATGATCGTGGGCGCGTGTGGGTGGCCGAGGCGTTTAACTACCGCAAGAAGACTCGCAAGGCGGGTGATCGCATTTTGATCCTTGAGGATAGTAACGGCAATGGGCGGGCTGACAAGACAACGGTCTTTTACCAGAATCCGGATGTTGATGGGGTGCATGGAGTTTGTGTGCTGGGTAATAGGGCAATTATTTCCGCACCGGACAGGATTCTTTTGCTCACTGATACCGATGGCGACGACAAGGCGGACGCGAAGAAGGTGCTATTCACAGGAAAAGTTTTGAATCCTGTTAATGGTCAACATGACCACGCGATCCATGCCGTCATGTTCGGTCCGGACGGGCGGCTTTACTTTAACTTCGGCAACTTCAATGCAGGTCTGTGGCGGGCGGACGGCACCCTGGTGAAGGATGTTTTCGGCACCCCCGTGGACAACAGCCGCAAGCCTTACCAGGAAGGCATGGTCATTCGTTGTGAAATGGATGGTAGTCGAGTGGAGGTGCTCGGCTATAACTTCCGCAACAACTGGGAGGTGACGGTTGATTCCTTCGGCTCCATGTGGCAGTCGGATAATGACAACGGGTCGAGCTCCTGTCGTGTGAACTTCGTGATGGAGTATGGCAACTACGGTTACCGCGATGAAAGGACCGGGGCCGGTTACCGTAGCAAGCGCACCAACATGGAAACCACCATGCAGCGCCAAATGTGGCACCAGAATGATCCGGGCGTGATACCCAATTTACTCATCACCGGCCGGGGCGCACCGACCGGAATTTTAGTGTATGAAGGCGATCTATTGCCCGAACCCTTTCGTGGACAAATGATACACGCTGAACCCGGTCGTAACGTTGTATGGGCGTTCCCTGCCAGGCAGGTCGGTGCTGGTTATCAGGCGAGTATTACCAACCTGGTTCACAGCCAAAAAGACCGCAACTATCGTCCCTCCGACATCTCCGTGGCACCCGATGGTTCGCTCATCATCGCCGACTGGTTTGATCCGGTGGACTGTTGCCACCGTACCATCAACGATGCGGGCCGAATCTTCCGGGTGGCGCCCCCGGGCCATGCCTATGTGGTTCCTGTTTTTGATTTCAAGACACCTGATGGCGCTGCCAAGGCGCTGCGAAACCCGAACCTGTCTGTTCGTTACAAGGCATGGACTGCCTTACAAGCGATGCAGGAAAAGGCACGCCCCGCTCTGGTCAAGATGGCTGCTGACAAGAATCCACGCATTCGAGCCCGCGCCATGTGGGCCCTGGCCGCAATCAAGGACGGCACGAAGGATGCCATTGAGAAGGCGGTACAGGATGAGGATGACAACCTGCGGGCTCTCGCCCTGCGTATCGCCCGGCGCCATGGAATACCCATCGAACCCTTGGTAAAGCGGTTGATGGACGATAAGTCCGCCTTGGTTCGTCGCGAATGCGCCGTGTCTCTGCATCGCGTTGCCACTTTGAGGGCCGCCGAGCTGTGGGCCGAGCTCGCCCTTCAACACGACGGCAAAGACCGTTGGTATCTGGAAGCTCTCGGCATCGGCGAAAAAGGAAATGAAACGGCTTGCCTGCACGCATGGCTCAAGAAAGTTGGTGATTCATGGAAAGCTCCGGCAGGTCGTGATGTTGTGTGGCGCTCGCGGGCACCGGAAGCGGCCGGTTTACTGGCCAAACTGGTTCTGGACCCCAAGGTGCCGAAGTCTGAGCACCCCCGTCTCATGCGTGCCTTTGACTTTCATTCCGGCGAAACCAAGGAAGATGCCCTCGCCACCCTGGTGCTGAACTTGGACACCCCGACCAAATCCAAGGAGGCTGAGCGGCCCAACATTGTCCTCTTCCTTGTTGATGACATGGGCTGGATGGATAGCACTCCTTACGGTTCGAAGTATTATGAGACGCCCAACATGGACAAGCTTGCCAAGCAGTCGATGCTCTTCACCGATGCCTACGCCCACCCGCTTTGTTCACCTACACGGGCGTCCATCCTCACCGGGCAGTATCCCTCGAGGCATGGTATCACCACCGCCAGCGGGCACCAGTCCGCTCGACCCGCAGGGCAGTCGCCTTACCCCAAGGGAGCTCCGGCATCTAAACCTTTCCTCTATGCCGCCAGTAAGAACTATTTGG
>JASLKQ010000117.1 GCA_030747505.1 Verrucomicrobiota bacterium
CGCAAGGTGGTGGGTGATCCGGCGATTGATGTGATTGATATCAATACGCCCAATGATACTCATGCCGAGATTGCCATTGCTGCTGCCAAGGCAGGCAAGCATGTGCTTTGTGAAAAGCCCTTGGCCCTAGATATGAAGGAATGCCAGAAGATGTTGCAGGCGGTTAGGAAGGCCAAAGTGGTGCACATGGTCTGCCACAACTACCGACGTATACCAGCTATGGCGCAGGCGAAGAAGATGATTGAGGAAGGGGCACTTGGTGAATTGCGCCATTATTACGCCCGGTATGCGCAAAGCTGGCTTGTGGATCCGAAGACGCCCCGGCTTTGGCGATTGCAGAAGCAGCATGCGGGTAGTGGTGCCCATGGCGATATCAATGCCCACATTATTGATCTGGCTCGTTATCTGGTGGGTGAATTTGATGAGGTTTGTGGGCAGATGCAGACCTTCATTAAAAAGCGTCCCTTGCCTGATAATCCAAGGAAGATGGGGCAGGTGACTGTGGATGATGCGACCCAGTGTATTGGTCGTTTTAAAAATGGAGCGATGGCGAACTTGGAGGCTACGCGTTTTGCGACAGGGCGTAGGAATCATATCCACTTGGAAATAAACGGATCCAAAGGGTCACTGGAATTTGACTTTGAGGATATGAACCGGCTTAAGTTTTTCGATAATACGGTTCCGGTGGATCGTCAGGGATTTGCTGATATTATCGTGACCCAAAAGGATGGGGTGCATCCTTATGTAGGACAATGGTGGCCGCCTGGACACATTATTGGCTATGAACATACCTTTGTGCATACAATTGCCGATTTCGTGAATGCGGTGGCAAAAGGTAAGTCCGTTCAGCCCACTTTTGAGGATGGACTGAAGAATCAACAGGTATTAGAAGCAGTTGAGCAGTCAGCGCAAAAACGCAAATGGGTCAAAGTGAGGTGACTTTCGAATAACTTCCCCTTCACAATACCCTTGAAAATGTCAGGTTCCTGCTTGAGGGGTCTATAAATTATGAGCATTTCAGCTTCTTCAGAGGACCGCGGTCAATGGGGGTCCAAGTTAGGGTTCATTATGGCTGCGGCGGGGTCCGCCGTGGGTCTGGGTAATATATGGCGTTTTCCCTATGTTACCGGTGAGAATGGTGGGGCGGCGTTTGTGCTGGTGTATCTTGCCTGTGTTTTCCTGATTGGGGTGCCCCTGCTTTACGTGGAACTGGCTCTGGGTCGGGCTAGTGGACGTAACCCAGTCGGTGCCTTTCAGAAAACCAAACCGGGCACGCCCTTTGTCATCACGGGTATCTTGTGCCTGATGGCTTGTTTTTTTGTCCTGACCTATTATGGGGTAATAGCGGGCTGGACGATTAGTTTTGCATGGAGTCAGGCAACCCAAAACGCATTAGTATTTGAAGATTACATTGCGAACCCTGCTTCAGTATTGCCGGTTTTCGCCGGTTTTATTGCCTTAACAATTTGGATTGTCAGTGCTGGGGTAGAGAAGGGTATTGAGAAATGGTCCAAGATACTCATGCCGCTACTCTTTGTGCTGATGCTCGTCATTATAGGTCGAAGTCTGACGCTTGAGGGAGCCAGTAAGGGAATCAGCTACTATCTAAATCCGGACTTTAGCAAAATCGATGGCAAGGTGGTTTTGATGGCCCTTGGCCAAGCCTTTTTTTCATTAAGTGTGGGATGGGGTTTAATGATCACTTACGGGTCCTATATGCCTAAATCCCAAAATATTGTGACCAACGGTTTGTGGGTGGCTTCAGCGGATACATTAGTGGCGATTCTAGCTGGCTTCATGGTTTTTCCAGCAGTGTTTGCCTTTGGCATGGACCCGGGAGCAGGGCCAGGGCTAACTTTTGTGACTCTGCCCAAGGTGTTTGCCCAGATGCCGGCGGGTGCGTTGTTTGGAACGATCTTTTTCTGCCTGCTATCGGTTGCGGCAGTCACTTCATCGATTTCCATGCTGGAAGTGCCTGTGTCCTACTTTGTAGATGATAAACCCTCTGCACGACGTAAGTCTGCTATCATTGTCGGTATTGCCGCATTTTTGATTGGTATTCCCTCAGCCTTGGCCAATGGAGGCAGTGAGTTTTTCAGTAATATGGAACTCATGGGTAAAAAAGGGTTTCTGGATATCATGGATCAGGTTTTTGGAACCCTTTGCTTGATAGTCATCTCTTTGGCTCTCAGTATTTATGTGGGTTGGGTTTGGAAGACGGAGCCGGCTGTGGCTGAGATTGAAGAGGGGTGTCCTTGGTTTGCCAAGCCGCTTATGGGATCGGTTTCTCCAGCTTGCGTTTGGGCGTTTTTTATAAAGTTTATCTGCCCAATTGTGATCAGTTTGGTTCTGATTAATGCCCTAGGGCTTTTCGATAAGAAGGAAGAAACGCCTCCAGCCAAAGATAAGTCCAATACGGAGCAGCCGGCTGCTAAACAAAAGTCTGCTGAAGATAATTCAAGCTCTTCGTCGCAATAGCTTCGGGGCCTTCCTCAAACTTGAAAACTTCCACTGATACAACACCGTCGTAGCCAACTTCCTTTAGTGCTGCTCCGATGGGTTTGAAATCTACATCCCCAAATCCGGGGCCCTTGAGGTTTTCGTCATTGGCGTGGTAGTAGGCGAATTCACCAGCACTCTCACGGATAATTTCCGGGATGGGCTTGCCCATGGAACACATGGCTTTGGTGTCGAGAATGATCTTGAAATTCGGACTATCGAACTGTTTTGTAAACTTGATGGCCTCAGTGTGGGTGTTAACGAAATTGGTTTCACTAGGGGCCAGTGGTTCAAAATTAATCACCACATCGCGTTCACCGGCATGTTCCACACCGGGTCTAAAGACTTCCGTGGCCCATTCCCAGGCTTGTTCATAGCTTACATCATCCATCAGGTTGCGCTGATAGGGTGAGCCGACAATGATGGAAGTGCCGCCGAAGTCGGCGCAGCAATCGACCAGGTCCACGAAGTATTTGGCGGTTTTTTCACGAATGGAAGTGTCGGTGTGGGTCATGTGCATGCCTTCGGCCTTCACCAGTACCCAGTGGATGCCGGAAATCTCAATTCCATGCTTTACAGCGAGATCCCTGACGTTTTGTCTTTGGGCAGCGGTGATATCAGTCACGTAATTGGATATTGTGAAAGGGGCAATCTCTAGGCAGTCGTAACCGGTCTTGGCCACGTATTCCATGGTGTCCTCCATGGACCAGCCTTCAAAAATTTCGTTGCAGATACCAAATTTCATCTGGCACATCCCGCCGTTTAAGACAAACTTTGTCCAGTCATTTTGTTATGGAAGGGATGAAGTTATTTCACACGTGTCCGGTTAATGATGCGGAGCTATTGGTGGTGATGCTGGAAAAGCATGGAATCGAGGCGAAAGAGGAAATGATTGAGCCGATTCCTGAAGGCGAGGATGAATTTAGTCGGCCAGTGAAAGTGTTTGTGCCCGAATCGGGTTATGATCGGGCATACGGGCTTTTCTTTGGGGATAGTGAAAATGAACTTTAGGCGAGGATTTGCCTTATTGGCATTGCTTCCTCTACCCCGGTGAGACGTTGATCCAGCCCTTGAAAAGGAAAGGTAAAACGCCCGTTATCAATGCCCATGCAATGGAGAATGGTAGCGTTGAGTTCATTTAAATGTACCGGGTCACTGGTAATGTTGTAGCTGAAATCATCGGTTTCTCCATAGGTCATGCCGGTTTTTATGCCGCCGCCGGCCAGCCACATGCAAAAGTTTCTTGGGTGATGATCGCGCCCGTAATTCTCTCTAGTTAATTTACCCTGACAATAGACGGTACGCCCAAATTCCCCTCCAAAGACCACCAATGTATCATCGAGCATGCCACGTTGCTTCAAGTCCTTCACTAGCGCGGTAGTTGCCTGATCAACATCCATGCACTGTTCCTTGATCTGTTTGGGTAGTGACCCGTGTTGATCCCAACCGCGATGAAGAATCTGTACTGTTCGCACCCCTCGTTCCACCAGTCGGCGTGCCAGTAGAGCTGAATTAGCGTAGGCGCCCGGCTTTTGGGCGTTTGGGCCATACATTTCGAGTGTTGCCTTGGTCTCTTTTCCTAGATCGGTGAGTTCCGGCACGCTAGTCTGCATGCGAAATGCCATTTCATATTGGGCAATCCGGGTTTGGGTTTCGGGGTCTCCAAAACGTTCGAAAGTCCTCTGGTTTAGTTTGCCCAGTGCGTTGAGCATTTGGCGGCGATCTCCCGATGACACGCCTGGGGGGTTTTTTACATACAAGACTGGATCCCCTGCGCCACGCAGCTTCACCCCATCATATTTGGAGGGCAAAAACCCGCTGGTCCACATGCGTGAAAAAAGTGCCTGGCTTGGATTCTTAACCGTTGGAGTGAAAACAACAAACGCAGGAAGATTCTGGCTCTCACTACCCAAACCGTAACTCAACCAGGAACCTAGGCTGGGCTTGCCCGGAACTTCGCTGCCGGTCATTACAAAAGTGCATGCGGGATCATGATTGATGGCTTCGGTATACACTGAGCGAATCATCGTGATGTCATCAGCAATTTCCTTCATGTGCGGTACCAGTTCGCTCATCTCGATGCCTGAAGCTCCGCAACGTTCAAAGGTAAATTTGCTGGGGGCCACCGGGAAACGTTTCTGTCCGCTGGTCATCGTGGTGATGCGCTGGCCGTTACGGATGGAGTCGGGTAATTCCTGATCAAAGTATTTTGTCAGTCTGGGCTTGTAATCAAAGAGATCCAGCTGGGCCGGGGCTCCATTCATATGCAGATAAATAAGATTCTTTGCCTTTGGGGCAAAGTGAGGGAGATCCGGCAATGCAGGGTGGATATTGCCGGTGACTGCAGGTTTGGCGCCCATAGCGCGTTGGCCGATGAGTTGAGCAAGGGCGATACCGCCCACCTTGAGGCCGGCACCGCGAAAAAACTGTCTGCGGTTTTGCAGTTGATGATATTCGAGTGCGGGGTTCATGGATCAATTTTTGTTTACCACTTCGTCTAGGTTCAATAGCAGGTTGGCTGTCAGTGTCCACGCTGCAAGTTCCTCTGCCTTCGCATTGGGGTCTGCTTTGCTCTCACCAAAGGCAATGAGTTTCTTGGCTGATTCAGAGTCTTTTGAGTATCGTATACGATGTTCATTCAGGCTCGACTCAAGAATTTTTGCCTCTTCAGTAGACGGCCAGCGCGAAGTTACTATACGCCATGCCCAGCGAATACGCTCAGCGTCCTTTTCGCCACCCTCCTTGAGTATTCGTTGAGCCAGGTTTCGAGCTGCTTCCACATGCTGAATATCGTTCATTAACTGGAGCGCCTGCATGGGGGTGTTGGTGCGACCACGCACGGTGCAACTTTGTTCGCGGCTGGGCCCATCAAAACTGGCCATAAAGGGGGCCGGAGCGGTGCGTTTGAGGAAAGTGTAAATACTGCGCCGATAAAGGTCATCCCCCTTGCCTTGTTTGTAGTTGCGGGTGTTGCTGGAGGCAAACCCGACTGGTTCCCAGATGTTTGGCGGTTGATAAGGCATTACGCCACGACCTCCAATTTTATCGACCATGAGTCCACTAAGGTGCAGCACCTGGTCACGTAATATTTCTGCGTCAAGACGGTAACGTGGGCCGCGTGCAAGTAGTCGGTTTTCCGGATCCTTTTCCAAAAGCGAGCGGTTAACCATAGAGCTTTGCCGGTAGGCGTGGCTGGTAAGGATGCGGGTCACCAGTCGCTGGATATTCCATTCATCCTCCACAAATTGTACCGCCAGCCAGTCTAGTAATTCCGGGTGACTGGGAAGTTCTCCTTGTGTGCCCAAATCGCCGCTGGTTTTAACCAGACCAACGCCAAAGAACTGTTGCCAGAGGCGATTGACTGCTACCCGTGCAGTTAGGGGGTGCTGGCCACTGACCAACCAGTTTGCGAAATCGAGCCGGTTGTAGTCACGATCCTTGGGTTTGTTTGGTAAGGGGGGTAAAAACGCGGGAACATTTCGGCTAACCTTTTCGCCGGGCCGGTCGTATTGGCCGCGGATCATTACGTGGCTTTGGCGAGGCTTGGATAAATCGGCCATAATGAAGGTGACGGCTGTGTTCTTGCGGATAGTCTCCTGTTCAGAAATCAGCTTTGCCTTTTCTGCTTTGATGGGAGCCAGCGTTTTCTGTGCTCCGGCATATACTTTTGCCAACCAGTATTGTCGTAATTCCTTTGCCTCGGTTTCAGACCATTTCTCCGATTCCTTGCCTTTGAAACGTTTACGCAAGGCATCGGTAAGGTCTTTGTTGCGATCATTCTCCTTTTGTGTCTTCCATACTTTCCACGAGTAGACTGGGTCCTTTGCCGGATCCGCCGTGGAGGAAAGACCACTCTTGTCCCAGTAGACTTTGCCGTCATATTGGGTGTAGGCCCAGCCATTGAGTTTTTCTCCAGACTTCAGACCGACGGTCTCAGGCTTTACTTCCAGTCGCACCCACTTGCCTGTTTCGGGTAGATCTCCCATGCGTTTACGGCTGACGGTTTTATCCTTTCCCCAATCAATCTTGTTGTCGCCCCAGTAGGCCCGGTGTTCCCACGTGCCGCTATTAAACTGTAGCATAATCTCCTTGGGCGGATTCAAAGTATCCAGATAAACATAAGTAAAGAGCTTGGCGCCTTTTTCGATAACCAGAGGGGGATTGGCACCTGTGAAGAAGTGTTGGCTTAAGCCTTTGGCCTCGCGGACGCTTGCCTTGGATCCGCTGAATACCGGTTCGGGCTTACTGACAAACTTCCATGGTGTGTTCCCCTCCGCCTTGCCCTTGGGCGGCACAGTATCCTCAATCCACACCGTTTCCTTGGTGGTCGGTTTAGGTGGGGTGGCGAGTTCGGCAGGATCGGTATACTTAATCTTGGCGACCGCTTGAGCGATGTGCTGATCAGCCTGCTTGATTTTTTTATCCAACTCTGCCAGCCGTTCCTCATCCCCCGGTCGTGGAACCTTCAGAACCGGCGGTGTGTTGATTTTGTTCCCATCCAGCGCCGGGTCAGCTGCACTGTGGAAGAAGGAGTACATCGAGTAATATTCCTTCATGGAAATCGGGTCGTACTTGTGATCATGACAGACCGCGCAACCGGCCGTCATGCCCATCCAAACCTCAATGGCAGTTGTGGTGCGGTCGACAGCGTTACGGTATATCCATTCGGCGGTAATACTGCCTCCTTCGCCGGTGCTGACATTGCAGCGGTTGAAGCCTGAGGCAATTTTCTGGTCCATTGTCGCCTTTGGAATTAAATCCCCTGCCAGTTGCCAGCGGGTGAATTCATCGAATGGCAGATTCTGGTTGAAGGCGCGAATGACCCAGTCCCGGTAGGGCCACATGGAGCGCTCGTTATCCAAATGCAAACCGTGAGTATCGGCATAGCGGGCCAAATCCAGCCAGTAGCGTGCCATATGCTCGCCATAGGTTTGTCGTTTCATTAATCGGGTAATAAGTTTCTCAAGTGCATTGGGTGATTTATCACTAAGAAATTCATCCACCTCTTTTGGGGAGGGAGGCAGACCGGTAAGATCCAGGTGGACGCGGCGCACAAGTGTTTCCGGATTGGCCAGAGGAGCGGGTTCTATTCCCTCTTTAGCCAGGCGCTGCTGAAGGAAAGCATCTATGGGATTGGCTGCTCCTTTTGGGACCTTAGGCTTTTCCGGCGTGATAAAGGCCCAGTGAGTTTCGTATTTTGCTCCCTGTTCAATCCAGAGTTTGAGAGTTTCCTTCTCCTCGGCACTTAAGCTTTTCCTCGAATCAGGCGGTGGCATTAATTCGTCGACGTCCTTGGAAATGATCCGGGCCCACATTTCACTTTCGGAGAGGTTTCCCGGGGCAATTGCTGTTACTCCTTTACGTGTGCTCAACGCTCCTTCTAC
>JASLKQ010000118.1 GCA_030747505.1 Verrucomicrobiota bacterium
AAGATGAAGATTCCACCGCAGATCGCCGGTGACCTGGATGATATTCCTCCTGCCGGCCGTGGACCCGATGGCAAGGGCCTCAATGAAATGGAGGAGAACCGCCGCCGAATGTGGCAGGCGTATTACGGCTCGGTAACTTTTATGGATGAGCAGCTTGGAAGAGTTCTCGAAGAACTCGAACGACTGGGCTTGCGCGATTCCACAGCAATCGTGTTCACCACTGATCACGGCTATCATCTGGGCGAACATGGATTCTGGCAGAAAGGCAATCTGCATGAGGAAGTCGTCCGTGTACCGTTGATTGTCAGTGCCCCGGGGATCAGGCCGGGACGAACATCGTCATTGGTCGAGCTTGTGGATCTCTACCCCACCTGGACAAATCTACTGGAGCTGCCGACACCCAAGGGCTTGCACGGCAAAAGCCTGGTGCCGATTCTGCGCGATCCGAACGCAAAAGTGCGCGACACAGCCCTCTCAATCCATAACCGGGCCGGCGGCGGTCTGCGTTCGGCCCGGTGGCATTACATGAATTATGCCGGCAAAGGCGAGGAGCTCTACGACATGATCAAGGACCCGGACCAGTACACCAATGTTGTTTCCGATTCGAAATACGCCACCATCCTTAAAAAAGCCAGGGCCCAGTACAAGGCCCGGATGGCAGCCGCGAAATAAAAGACGTTCCGATGAAAATATCCTACCTAATTCTCTTTGCCTTACTGCTTCCTTTGTCCGTTTGGGCCGAGGTAAAAAAGCCGAACATCCTTTTTATCATAGCCGATGACCAGTCGCCCTTTGATTTTAAATCCTATAATCCGTCATCACCTTTGGATGCACCTGCCATCGGCAGGCTGGCTGCCCAAGGCATGACCTTTGATCAGGCATACCACATGGGTTCGATGTCCGGAGCGGTGTGTTCACCCTCCCGGAGAATGATCATGACCGGCCGTACTGTTTGGCATTTGCAGGGAACCGGTGGAAGAAGGAACACGAAAAAGGAGGCCAAGTCGGGCATCACGAATCCGATCGAGAATTGCCTGCCCGCCATCTTCAATGCGGCCGGTTACGACACCATGCGTACCTGCAAGAACGGCAACAGTCATAATGGAGCCAACGCCCAGTTCACGGTGCGTAATGACGCCACCCGGCGCGGCGGCACAAGGGAATCGGGCAGTCACTGGCACGGGCAGCAGGTGGTTAACTATCTGAATGATCGGGAAAAATCAAAGGACCCCGATCCTTTCTTTATCTACTTTGGCTTCTCCCATCCACACGACGTTCGCGACGGCACGCCCGAATTGCTCAAGAAATACGGGGCGGTGAACCATCGGGACAAGAAGTCCTTGCCACCAGCCAACCCGAAGGCCCCCAAACTACCACTCAACTGGTTGCCCAAACATCCTTTTCATCATGGCCATCCCGGTCTGCGTGATGAAGTGTCGGTCAGCGGGGTTTGGGAACGTCGTGATGAGGTGACCATTCGCAACGAGATCGGGCGGCAGTTTGCCTGTAGTGAAAATATTGATATTCAAATTGAACGCGTACTCAGAAAACTCAAGGCCATGGGTGAATTGGAGAACACCTATATTTTTTATACCGCTGATCATGGCATGGCGATTGGCCGGCACGGATTGCAGGGCAAGCAGAACCTCTATGAACATACCTGGAGGGTGCCTTTGTTTGTAAAAGGCCCAGGGATCAAACCGGGCAGTCGGGCTCCGGGAAATGTTTATCTGCTTGATCTCATGGCCACGTTCTGTGACTTGGCCGGGGTCAAACCGCCTGCCACCTGTGAGGGGATCAGCTTTAAGCCCGTTCTGATGGGAAAGAAGGAAACGACCCGCGACGTGCTTTATGGCGTTTACTGCGGGGGAACCAAGCCGGGTATGAGGTCTGTGCGCAAAGGTGACTGGAAGTTGATCAAGTACGATGTTTTGGATGGCAAGGTACGGCAGACCCAGCTTTTTAACCTGAAGGAAAACCCCCACGAGTATCTTACTCAAAATCATGCACCCCAAGTGCTGGCGCAATCGGGGGCCAAGCCGAAGTCCAACCAGCGCAACCTGGCAGCCGATCCAAAGTACGCGGGAAAACTGAAGGAGATGGAGGAATTGTTACTCTCTGAGATGAAACGCCTTGATGACCCACACCGGTTTTGGGATCAACCAAAGGACTGACTTCTCTGGACTGGGTTAATGAATTTCTGGTGAAAAATTGAGGAGATGGTTATTCTTTCTCCTCCCGATGAAAAGATCCTGCCTAATCCTCTTTGCCTTGCTCTTTCCTCTTGCAGCTTGGGCTGAGGAGAAAAAACCCAACATTGTACTGTTCCTGGTGGATGATATGGGTTGGCAGGACACCTCTGTACCTTTTCATACCGAACGCACACCTTTTAACGACCACTTCCGAACACCGAATATGGAGCGGTTAGCCAAGCAGGGTGTGAAATTCACCCAGGCCTATGCTGCTGCCGTCTGCTCCCCGACGCGTACCTCGATCATGACCGGCCAGAACCCAACCCGTCACCACGTGACCAACTGGACGCTCAACAAGAACGGAGAAACTTCCGGTAAAACGGCGCGGCTTCAGGCGCCGACCAACTGGAAACGCAATGGTCTACAACCTGGTGCCATCACATTACCCAAACTACTGCAGGGAGCGGGTTACTACACGATCCACGCGGGCAAAGCGCATTGGGGTGCTCACGACACGCCCGGATCCAACCCCAAGAATCTGGGGTTTGACGTCAATATCGCAGGCCACGCCGCCGGTGGGCCTGGTGGATGGTATGGCAAAACCAACTTCGGCAATAATCCCGACGGGACGCCAAAACGTCCTTGGGGTATTCCGGGACTCGAGCATTACTACGGCAAGACAATCCACCTCACCGACGCTACCACCATTGACGCGCTCAAGGCCGTCGATACCGCCGTGACAAAGGGCAAGCCCTTCTACCTTTACCTCGCCCACTACGCAGTGCACGCGCCCATTCGCCCGCACCCGCCATACGACGACAACTATAAGGGCAAGAAATATGCAGGCACTAACATTCCGATCCCGGACGTTGAGGTCAGCTATGCTTCCATGGTGGAAGGCATGGATGCCAGCCTTGGGCAGGTACTGGACAAACTCGACGAGCTCAAGGTGGCTGAGGACACCATCATTATGTTTTCATCGGATAACGGCGGCCTTTCCTATGGAGTGCGAGGTAAAACGCCAAGAAATACCGGACGAAACACTCACTGCTGGCCACTGAAAGCTGGTAAAGGTTCCGCCTATGAAGGAGGGACGCGCGTCCCCATGATCGTCTCATGGGCACGGCCAAATGCCGAAAACCCACATCAGGAAAAGATTCCTATTGCAGCGGCCTCCATCTGTGACACACCTAATATTTCCGAAGACTACTATCCGACCCTCTGTAATTGGGCCGGTATTAGTAATCTGATTGCAGGACGTAAAGATATCGACGGCCGTGATCTGACTGCTGACATCATCGGCAAGGCACCTAAAGTTACCCAACCGTTTCTCTTTCATTATCCGCATGTCTGGGGCCCGCGCGGCCCGGGATATGAACCGCACAGCAGTATCAGACTCGGTGTTTGGAAGGCCATCTACTTCTACCAGCCCAAACGCTGGGAACTCTACAATCTGAAGGACGACCTCGGTGAAGCAAAAAACCTTGCGAGCTCTCATCCCGGACGGCTCAAGGAGTTATCTGATCGCATGAAGATTGAACATGATCGGCGGGATGCCCAATACCCCACCAACCGCGAAACCAAAGAGCCCGAACAGCCCGTCTGGCGATGAGAATAAAAATAATCAAATGAAAGAAGATCTGATAAATAAACCCTATTTAACCCTCCTTGTTCTACTGCTTCCCTTTGTAGTTTCGGCCGAAGCAAAGCCACCGCCGAATATTGTCTTCGTGTTATTTGATGACATGGGTTACGGACAACCGCCATCCTACCGCGAGGACTCCCCCTTTAAGACCCCGAATTTGGATCGTTTAGCCCGACAAGGGATGCGCTTTACTGATGCGCATTCGGCGGCCGCCAACTGCACCCCCACCCGTTACGGGGTATTGACCGGACGTTATCCCTGCCGGATCGGCCAGTATGGTGTGCTAAAGACCTACTCCCCCCCTATCATACCCAAGACCCGGCTTACCGTTGCCTCTTTTCTTAAAGGCAAGGGTTATGATACTGCCTGTATTGGCAAGTGGCATCTGGGTATGAACTGGGTGGAAGGGAAAACCGGTGAAGAAAATCAATTACCCATTGGAGCCCGAATGACTGATGGCCCCAATGCGCTTGGCTTTGATTATTTTTATGGCTTCACCCATGCACGCAACATTGGCTCAATCATTGAACAGGACAAGGTGGTTGCCAATGTGAGGGGTATTGAGAATCAGCCCATGATGATTAAAAAGGCTCTTCAATACCTTGAAGAACGATCCAGGGAGGATAAGCCGTTCTTTCTCTATTTTCCTGCCTGCCCGCCCCACAGTCCGATTGTTCCGGCTGAAGAGTTTGCGGGCAAAAGTAGGATCGCCGGCAAGGAAGGCAAGTACGCTGACTGGGTATATCAGGGGGATTATATGTTGGGACAGATTATGAATGCCCTGGAAAAGAATGGGCAGGCCGGGAATACACTCCTGATTGCCACTGGTGATAATGGAGCGGCCAGACGACCTTATCCTCCCTTGAGGGAAGCCAAGAGCAGTATTTATGAAGGGGGTCACCGGGAACCTTTTGTGGCACGTTGGCCGGGCAAGATAAAACCAGGGATGGTAAGTCACAGCATTATTTGCCTGAATGATTTTTTTGCGACCTGTGCGGATATCCTCGAGACAGATTTACCGGCTAATGCAGCTGAGGATAGTGTTAGTTTCTTACCTGCCTTACTGAATAAACAGGATGCTCCAGTACGACAAGCCATCATCAATCAGGCCTCCGAAGGGTTGGCTATTCGGCAGGAGTTTTGGAAGTACATTGTGTTCCGCAATGGAACGCGCGAGCTCTACAACTTGAAGGAGGACATTTCTGAAACCAAGGATGTTGCCAAAACAAACACGGAGGTGGTGGCTCGGTTGGAGAAATTAATGAAAAGTTATTTTGACCGTGGCCGCAGCACTCCCGGTCCGGTACAGAAAAAGGAATTTGAGCTACCCTTCGGGAGAAAATCAGAAAAGAAACGAAACAGGAAAAATAAGGAATCTTCACCTAGTTTAAAATAAATCCATGAAAACAATTTCAACATTCATTCTCGCTCTACTGGTTTCGGTAGTTGCGATTGAAACCGGTCAAGCCGCCGGCAAGCGACCCAATATTTTATTTATTATTGCTGATGACCAGTCCCCCTTTGATTTTAAATTCTATAACCCGCGCAGTGTCCTGGATGCACCGGTATTGGAAAAGCTGGCAGCCCAAGGCATGGTGTTTGATGGCGCCTACCAGATGGGTTCCTGGGTGGGTGGTGTATGCACCGCCTCACGGCACATGATCATGAGTGGCCGCACCCTCTGGCATGTGCCCGACAAGGCCGGCCGGATCATGAATCCGCACGTGAACAATCCAAAGATGGTTCCCCCCGATTTGGTTAAGTATACCTTGCCTGCAGTTTTTAACCAGGCCGGCTACGATACCATGCGTACCTGCAAGAATGGCAACAGTTACGAGGCAGCCAATAAACTCTTCCAGGTACGTCACGATGGAACGCGACGTGGTGGCACCGATGAAAGAGGAAGCGCCTGGCATGCTGAGCAGGTTTTGAATTATCTCAATGAACGCCAATCATCCAAGGACACCGATCCTTTCCTGATCTATTTCGGGTTTTCCCACCCGCATGATGTAAGGGATGGAAAACCGGAACTGTTGGCCAAGTACGGTGCAGTGAATCATGTTGACCCACAAACCATTCCGGCGGCCAACTCCAAGCAGCCTCCTTTGCCCATTAACTATTTAGCTGAACACCCCTTTGACCACGGTCATACGACAGTACGTGATGAAGTGGGGGTCAAGGGCGTATGGAAACGCCGCGATGAAAGGACGATCCGCAATGAGATTGGCCGGCAGTTTGCCTGCAGTGAAAATATCGATATCCAGATCGGCCGCGTGCTCAAAAAACTTGAGGCGATGGGGGAGCTTGATAATACCTACATCATCTATACTGCAGACCACGGCATGGCCATTGGCCGCCATGGTTTGCAGGGAAAACAAAACCTCTATGAGCATACCTGGCGTATTCCCTTTATTGTGAAGGGACCGGGAATCAAGGCCGGGTCTCGGGCAACGGGAAATATTTTTCTACTCGATGTGTTGAGTACGGTCTGTGACTTGGCTGGCATCAAGGCCCCAGCGACATCTGAAGGCATCAGCTTCAGGTCGGTACTTGAAGGGAAACAGGAGATGGTGCGCGATACCCTTTATGGAGTGTATTGCGGCGGAGGTCGACCCGGGTCCCGTTGTGTAAGGAAAGGTGACTGGAAATTAACCAAGTATGAGGTGGAGAAAACCGGCGTCCAATACACCCAGCTCTTTAACCTGAAAGCCAATCCACATGAATTCATGAAGGAACATCATGATCCGACACTAAAGGCCCTGACCGGTGCCAAGCCAAAGGCTGAACAGATCAACCTCGCCTCTCATCCGAAATATTCGGCCAAGTTAAAGGAAATGGAGGCCGCGCTTCTGTCTGAAATGCGGCGCCACAACGATCCCTACCGTTTTTGGAATCAGCCTGATGATGGCTTGCCGGTGCCGCTTTTCCGGGAAAGAAACAAAAATAAACAACCGAAAATACCGAAGAATAAGTAGTCGATGTTCGTTGGGTTCGATTCCAAATGGATCGTCGTTTTTATAACCGGAAAGTGACACGTTTTTGGTTTCACACCGATTCACACCGATTGAAGTTGAAAAAATTGTGATGAAGGTTGGTGAGGTCTGGTGAGGTGCGTGTTTGAGATGAAGTTCCTCTGAACTTCTCTGAATCAGGATGGTCGGGTAGGATTCTCCCGAGCAATGAAAGTACTGATTCCAATTTTGATAGGTTTGTTGGTTGTGGGGTGTGGGAAAAAACCAAGGCAGCTAGAGAAGGCTGCTGCGTCTACAAAGGTAAATAAGAACGAAAAGCCTAAAGGTGAATCCCAACGCCTGATCCCGTCATTGACCGAATTCCTGAAAGGGAAACACGTTAGTATTAAATTTGACGATCCTGATGGTGGTGATCAAATGACTTTTCAACTTGTGTTCAAAAAAGACGGTCAATCTCTCTCATTTAGAGAACAAGACCGAAGTACATATAAACATGGCACTTATGAAGTTAGAAGTAAGTTGATTTTCCTTACAAACAATGATCTGAACAGTTGGAAGCCTGTTCTTAAAATAAAAACTGATACCTTGGCGATTGGCGACGTGGTATATTACCTGGATAGCCTGGATGATGATCATGGAATCGAAGGCGAGATTGCAAAAATCGAGCTGAAATCAATTTATACGATTACAGATCTTAAAGATTGGAGGGAATTTTTGAAAGCTCCACTAAACGATGCAGAAACAAAGTATGTGGGGAGGTGGGAATGTAAGGATCCTAGGTTTTGGCTTATTCAGCGCAAAAATCGCACGTACACGATGCTGGAGGTATCGCAAGCTGAGGATGAAATAAAGAGCAAGTTCATCCGACGTTTGGAACACGGTATCTGGGGGATTAAGGATACAGATTTTTTGTTTC
>JASLKQ010000119.1:0-261 GCA_030747505.1 Verrucomicrobiota bacterium
TTCATCTTGGACATGGTTTAATTGTGCCAACTTCCAGTAGACTGTCGAAAGATTTTTTGACTTATTATGGAATAAAACTGATGGTTACCCGTAGAAGCTAAGATATGAAGTTTTGTAATTTTAAAATCCTCCTGGCCGGCAGTCTCATTGCCTCAACCTTATTTCTTGGCGGAGCCGCTGCCGATACAGCCAGTAAATGGAAAATTTCGACATCCAATGAAAAAATCCCCGAGGGCTGGGAGCCATTTGCTTTTGATGCCT
>JASLKQ010000119.1:271-7543 GCA_030747505.1 Verrucomicrobiota bacterium
TGACAGCAACGATGAATTTGATCCGGTCCTCCTGCGGCGACGAACCGACAAGTGGGATGGCAAACAAAAGTGGGAAGTCTCAACATCCGGACTCAGGATTCCTGTAGGCTGGGAACCCTTTGCCTATGATTGCAAAGACCAATCTGACCCGTTCCTCCTGCGCCGCCGCACTGACAAGTGGGATGGCAAACAAAAGTGGGAAGTCTCAACATCCTCCGGAAAGATTCCTGAGGGCTGGGAGCCTTTTGGCTATGATTACAATGATAAATTTGATCCGTTCCTTATCCGCCGCCGCACTGACAAATGGGATCCCAAACAAAAGTGGGAAGTCTCAACAGCCGGACTCAAGATTCCTGACGGCTGGGAGCCCTTTGCCTATGATTGCAAGGATAAGCACGATCCGTTTCTCCTTCGCCGCCGCATAAAATAACGAAGGGAAGTTCTTTGCCTTCCCAACCCCTCTGCTGAGCTACCGCATAAAAAAGAGGTGAACCTTGGATTTAAGGTCTCTCTTTTAATTGGCCACCCAGTCGATTCACAATAAATATCGGAAAATTTGGGAATAAAACTGGTGGTTGCACGTATTAGGGGAGACATGGTGGAATGCTCTCCAGCGATAGCCCTCCCGGCGGGCATTCTCTCTGAGAAAAACATGAACGCACCCCACGCCGAAAATGGCCAAGAAGATCTTGAATCACTCAGTGATCATGGCTTCGCCCTGGCTATCCAGTTACTTGGCCGGCACGAGGATGCAGCCGATGTCGTCCAGGATTCGCTGCGTAAACTGATTCACGGCGGACAATACGATGCCCACCGGGGCCCTAAAAGGCCGTGGTTCCTAAAGGTGGTACGCAATGGGGCCTTGGATGTACTGCGCAAACGCAAGCCCGAGGATGAAGAAGCACTTACTCAACTGGAAGACATTGACCCTTCACCGGCTGAAGTGGCAGAACAAAATGAATTGAAACATATCATCCGGCAGCAACTGGCTGGGATGGAGGTAGCCCAGCGTGAGATTGTGCTATTGCGCGATTTTCATAACCTGAGCTACGCGGAGATTGCAGAAGTAATGGAAATCCGGGCCGGAACCGTAATGAGCCGACTGCACCGCGCCCGCAAGGAACTACGGCAACGCATGAGGAGATACCTGTAATGAACCACAACTGTGAAGATACCGAAGCGCTACTTTCAGGTTACCTCGATGGGGAACTCACCCAGGGCGATCGCCAGCGGGTGGAGGTGATCATGGAGGATTGCCAGGACTGTGCTAAAACATTTGAGGAAATGAAGAAATTGCGCAACGAAATCGGCGGCATCCAATACGAATATATGACCGAGGCCGAACGCCTCAAGGCTGCCAAGGATCCGGTGGCCGAAACCGGAGCGAGCCTTGGCCAAGTACTGGTCATTGGCGGTTTCATCATCTTTTACGGTTCCTGCATTTATCTGGCACTCAAGGGAATACTGGCTGACCCGGATACTCCCTTGTTTATGAAGATCGGCCTTCCGGCAATGTTCCTCGGATTTGGGATATTATTAACCTCGGTCATCATTGACCGCATCAGGGCATCAAAAACCGACCCTTACAAAGACGTGGAAATTTAACTTATGAAAAAACTTACACTACTACTGGGGCTACTACTGTGCTCAGCTATTCTTAAGGCGGCCGAGCAAACCCCGCCT
Source organism: Verrucomicrobiota bacterium (assembly GCA_030747505.1). Lineage (GTDB taxonomy): Bacteria > Verrucomicrobiota > Verrucomicrobiia > Limisphaerales > UBA1100 > UBA1100. The sequence continues at coordinate 1,955 of JASLKQ010000119.1, forward strand.
GCCAAGCCTGATATCAGTATTAGAGATGCCGCCGCCAAAGGATATCTGGAAAAGGTTAGGGCGCATCTGGCTGCCGAAACCGATATTAATGAACGGTCTGGAGAACACGATTCCACCGCCCTGCATGCCGCCGCTTATTACGGCAATCTAGAGATCGTAAAATTCCTGATTGAAAAGGGTGCTGATATTAATGCCAAAAACAAACACGGCCAAACTCCACGGGACGTGGCATGGCATGATGTCGAGAATGAACGATTTAGTGATTCAGTTAAAGAATCCAAACGGAAGGCCGGTGAATTCATTGAGAGTAAAGGTGGCGAGCATGGACATAGGTCCCCGTTGCGTTTTCTTGCCTTCCTTCCCTGCCTCATCCCCATTTTTTTAGTCCTCGGTATTATTTATGCCATCAAAACCAAACCCAAAGATCAAGTCATGCCTACACCAACCAAAAAAATGCTCGTTGTCACCTCCCCCACCATTCCCGGTAAAAAAGTCATCCGTGTGCTTGGCCTAGTACGCGGCAATACCATCCGCGCCAGGCACGTGGGCAAGGATATTTTGGCAGGCCTACGAAACATCGTTGGGGGTGAAGTGACTGAATACGCCAAGCTGCTGGCTGAAAGCCGCGAGCAGGCCATTGACCGCATGCTGGTGGAAGCTGAGGGACTGGGGGCTAACGCAGTAATCAGCGTTGATTTTCAAACCTCAGTGATTATGGGTGGAGCCGCCGAAATGATGGCTTATGGCACCGCAGTCGTAGTGGAAGAAGAGGAAGCCTAACTCCGCAGCCTAATTTTATTGCCCATCCAACCCTGCCCCTGAGCCCGGCTCCATTCCCGGCTCCATTCCCGGCTCCTGCCCTGCTCCTGAACCTCCCTCACCACCTTTGCTTCTGGTGTAAGTTAACTGCCCCTGCGGGGGTAATGGGATCCGATCTATTTTTCTTGTAGCTTGATTAACCTGCAATCTGGCTACTTGTTTTAAACTGAAAGGCTGTTGAGCAGTATCCACCGAAAGGATGAGGTGATACTTGCCGGGAACCGAAAACCAAATTTCGCTTAGGGTGCCTTCTGCTCCCCCAGAAACATACCACTTGCCATCAAATGCTTTTTTGCCATTGGCCCACAATTCAGCGCTGCGATTTGCATTCAACACCAACCGACTTTTTACGGTGGCACTGTTGGCGACATACTGCCCGACTATTTTGTCCATTCTCAACATCAATGTCTTAGGGGCAGCCTGCCCGTCAGCTTCTACAGTCTTCATCCCCACATCGGGAATATATTCAAATATCAGCTTTTGGGGAGCAGGAGGTGGATTGCCCGTGGGAGGAGCAGGCGGGTTGCCAGCGACTGGGGGTGGAGCGCTTTCTGGCTCCACTACAATTTGCCCTTTATTTTCAGGATTAACACTCCACTTAAAACCGTCCCGTTTATTGGGAATAAATGGATCGGTTAGATTCCCAAATCCACCTTCATTGAATTCCATTATTTTAATTTTCGGACGCCCATTTCTGCTGCCCTTTCCAGTGTCTCCAACCATATAGCTTCCCACCACTTCCGTTTCGATATCGCCGGCATCAGTCCCGTTGGCATCGGTTCCATTGGCATCTCCGACAATTTGTTTAATACCATCCATGTTCATCATTACTGCTGCAACCATCCCGCCAACAGGCAAGAGACAAGCGCAGGCAAGACCAATTTTCACCCCCTTGGTAACGGGTGCGGAATGTGCTGCAGTAATGGAACCGGCATTTTTGGTGTAAAAAGAAGCCCACGCTGCCATGCCCAGTGGACCGGTAAATAATTGTCCTATTAGAAACACAATTTGTCCGAGACCCGAAATGATGAAAATCAGGATCAGGAAAAATACGCTTTTAAACCATTGCCCCTTCAACAACCGGGCTGAAACAACGATGGCATCAATTGCCTTCATCTGCCGGTCAATCACCAGCGGCAAGGAAAATAAGGTAAAGGAAAGGGCAATGAGCGGGACCAAGAGCATCAAAGCAAACCCTCCGAACAATCCGGCTCCAGCAGCCTTGAAAGAGTTCCCGACTCCCTTCCATTCGGCAATAAACGCATCCCCTTCAAGTTTGCCGGCCACGGTATCCTGACAGGCTCCTACCAAATCAACGATAAAACCAACTGCGGCAAAAAGTATCACGGAGAGCCCCGGCAGGGTCGCAACCAGCCAGATTAACCCCATCAGGAGCCAAGCCAAAAGCAACTGCCCGTAACCCCTCTTAAAACCGGAGAATAAATCGCCGATGGCTACGGACTCACGGCGAGCCAGCTTAATAAAATAATAAGTGAAACCAGCGCTAACCGGAATGAAAACAAACGGGTTCAAGATCGGAATTGAGGAGGTAATCGTAAGAACTATCGCCCCTAAAAAATAAAACAGGATTGCCCCTCCCAAGTTACCTTTAAAGGTTTGCCATCCCTCACTAATGGATCCCCCAATGGTCCAGGGTCCATCACTTGCGGCTCCACCACCTGCACCTCCCGGAACCGGCAGGCCCAATACTTCATTAATAGGTTTCCAGTCCTCCCCCATTCCATCATGCCAGGCCCAGTCAGTGGGTAGCAGGGTGCCGGCTTCAAAATATTCCCTGGCCTTCTCGCGCGAATAGGGGCCGATGGGTTCTCCCTTACGGGTCACATGGATTTTATCCGGATCATCCCCTTCTCCTTCTCCTTCTCCTTCTCCTTCAGCTTCTTTCTTCTCTTCGGGTTTGCCTCCGGCCACCTGGCGCTTGGGCATTCCCCCCCCTGAAGGTTTGGACGTTCCCCCTCCCGAAGGCGGGGGCGGGGGGGGTGGGGCAGCAGCGGCCGGGGCAGGCGCAGCCCCCAGCACCTCCCCCACAGGCTTCCACTCGGCCGCACCGGAGAACCAGGCCAGATCCGTGGCCAAAAGCTGGCCGGAGGCCAACATCTCGCGGGCCTGTGCCTCCGGATAAGGCCCAGATGGCTGGCCTGCGCGGTTAATATGGATTTGCCGGTCACTCACTGCTGGACAGACGTTTGTAAATCACAATCGGCTACGATAATACCAAAATATGTTTCGTTATTTTCCCCATGGATTCAGGGCCATTTTACCTACTGATCCAGAAATAAATCCCGACCCTCAACCAAGGCGGTCATCTTGGCATCGGCCACGGTGCGGGGCAGCATCCAGAAGCCGCAGTCAGGGTGAATCCACTTGATCCTCTCGGCCCCCAGCACCTTCACCGCCTGTTCAATGCGCCCGGCCACAATCTCTGGTGTTTCCACGACATTATCCTTGATATCAATTACGCCCAGACCCAGGGCAATATCTTCACGCAGTTCCTTGAAGGCCTCCAGTTCATCATACCCGCGCCGCGCAAATTCCAGCACCAGATGATCCACATTCAGCGCATTAAGAAAGTTCATGATATTCTTCCAGAACCCCTGCTGGATGGATTGCCCGCCATAATTCCCAAAACAAAGATGCAATCCTTTCTCACCACTTACGCCCTTGAGAACTTCATTGATGGGTTCATGCGCCCAGCCTTCGTCCTCGGGATGCCCCGTCAAATGGGCTTCATCCACCTGCACAATCGGTGCATCAATTGCCTCAACCTGCTGCTTGAGCACCTTGGCAATATCCATGGTCAGTGCCGGCAAATCACCGTATTTCTTATCGAGCAACGTCTTGGCCAGCATATAGGGTGAGGTAACGGTAAACTTCATTGGAGCTGCCCCGAGAGTCTTCACACTCTCCCAGTCAGCCGGCAGATTCAGCAACCCTTCCCCGATGGTGTCGCGCACCACTCCAGCAGGTTGAGAGCGAAAGGTGGTGCGTTCCTGGGCACGAAAGGCAACCAGTTCCTCGCGACTGAGCGTGGTGTCGATACCGCTCATAGGCGCGATGAAATAATCAATCATCCCGTTGGTTTCAGGATGGCTGATATTAAACCGGCTGAGCTCCCCATCGGCCACCACGTCGATCCCACAAAGCTCCTGTGTCTTGAGAACCGTAAGGATGGCATCACGCAGGTTTGGCGAGGAAGGTTGGGTAGCCAACCAACTGGGCACCGGGTAACTGCCTACAACAGTGGTACGAATGGCGGAATCGGACATGGCGGAAATTCTATCGCCGTGGCTGCCAATTGTCCATTTCGATGAGAACGCGCAGCCAGCCTTTGAATCAGCTGAATACGCTCTGGGGATTATTTTTCCTGTCCTGACAGAAAATCAACCAGTCGTTCAGTACTATTGGCAGATTGCCTGCAACGGCGGCGCGAGGGGCAGGTTTGGACATAACGGAACGCTATCGGTGAAGACAACAAATAATGTGGACGAAAACAACCGGATAAACTATCACATGACCCTATCCAGCAACGACCCTATGCCTGACTTACGCGTAAAAATTCTGGTGTTCCAACAGGACGGAACGGTCATCTCCCAATATCTGCTGGGCGAGGGCGAACACACCGTCGGCCGTGACCCCAATAGCGCCATCTATTGTGAAAGCGCCCACATCTCAAATGACCACGCCAAGTTGCATATTTCAGATGAAGGCATCTTTATTGAGGATCTCAACAGCACCTCGGGCACCTTTCTCGACCAGATCAATGTACGTGGAAAAGTCCGCCTGACCCCCGGCCAACGCCTGCAGGTGGGCGACCTGCATATCGACCTGCAACTCGAGGGCGTGGGCGATCTTTCGCCCGGCGTTAAGATTGGTGCAGGGCGTTATCAGCTGAACAAGGAACTGGGCCGGGGTGCCATGGGGCAGGTCTGGCTGGCGCAGGACACCCAGCTCGAGGAATACGTTGCCATCAAGGTACTGCCCAGTGACGTGGCCAATGATGCGGTCTGCCTTCTGGACCTCAAGCGTGAGGTGCAGAAAAGCCGCAAGCTCAGCCACGACAACATCATCCGCATTCACGACCTGATCCAGTTGCCGGGCGAAAACCCCTTTGTCACCCTGGAATTTGTGCAGGGCACCGATCTGCATGCCATCCAGATGAACCAGTCTGATCGCATCTTTGGCTGGGAAGAGGTGAAACCCTATGTCCTGCAGCTTTGTGACGCATTGGATTATGCGCACGAACGCAAGATTGTGCATCGCGACCTGAAGCCCTCCAACATCATGATCACCAATGATGGAGTACTCAAGCTGGCCGATTTCGGGATTGCCGCCTCCATTGCGGACTCCACCGGGCGCTCCTCGATGACCGATGTCATCAGTGGCACCCCGCAATTCATGAGCCCGCAACAAATGCTGGGCGAATCTCCCCGGGCAAGTGATGACATCTATGCTCTGGGCGCCACCATGTACTGTCTATTGACTGGCCGGCCCCCCTTCCACACCGGCGACATTGCCCAGCAGGCCCAACACATTACGCCAGCACCCCTTGAACAGCGGCTAAAAGAGTTCGGTCTGGAAAATGAAGTACCGGATTACGTGAACGACGTGGTGATGAGCTGCCTGTCCAAGGATGCGACTGCGCGTCCTGCCAGTGTGGGCGCTATTGGCGAGTGGATTCGCACGGAGGGCAAATCTGAAAGACCGGCTGAGAGAAAGAAGACCGAGACGGGCATAGAAAGAATGGTCGCT
>JASLKQ010000011.1 GCA_030747505.1 Verrucomicrobiota bacterium
TGATGGGTTTTCACGGCGCAATTTTCTTAAAATCGGGGGAATGGCTGCTGGAGGTTTGTCTCTCGGGCAGTTGCTGGAGGTGGAGGCTTCTCAGAAACTGGGCCGTTCCCACAAGGCAGTAATTAATATCTACCTGCCGGGCGGACCCTCTCATTTGGATTTCTTTGATTTAAAACCAGATGCTCCAAAAGAGATTCGAGGTGAATTTAAGCCAATCAAGACAAACGTGTCAGGGATAGAGATATGTGAACTTTTCCCACGCTTGGCAACTATGGCCGATCAGTACTCGATTATTCGGTCTATTTCCGACTCAGATGGTGCGCATGACTGTTATCAGTGCATGACCGGTCGTCGCCAGAGCGAGAAGCGTAATTCTCCGCAGGGCGGTTGGCCGAGTTGGGGTTCCTGGGTATCCAAGCTGCAGCCTAACACCAGGGGGGTGCCTTCCAATGTTTCGCTGATGTATCCCACGGGGAATCGTACCTGGGGAGAGGCGGGCAATGCCGGGTTTATTGGCGCGACTCATACTCCGATGCAGTTAGTGCAGAAGGATCCCAATGCCAAGGCTCAAAGTCTCGTGCTCGAAGGAATAAACCTCAATCGTTTGAATGATCGCAAGGGTCTGCTTGAAGGGATTGACCGATTCCGGCGGGATGCTGACGTTACCGGCCAAATTTCCGGTCTTGATGAGCATAACAAGCAGGCTATTAGCATCCTTTCAAATGGCGGACTGATGGATGCTTTGGATTTATCAAAGGAGGATCCCCGCATTGCTGAAAGGTACGGAGTGAACATCCCCAAGTATCAACGTGATGGGGCACCCAAGATGATACGCAATTTTCTGGTTGCGCGCCGCCTGGTGGAAGCAGGGGCTCGTGTTGTTTCATTGAACTACAGTCGCTGGGATTGGCATGGCGGTGATGGTATGAACTTTCCGCGTTCGCGTGAGGAAATGCCCCTCTTGGATCAGGGGCTGTCGGCGCTACTTACTGACCTTAAGGAACGCGGCCTCAACAGGGACGTAGCTGTGGTGATGTGGGGTGAATTCGGGCGTACCCCGAAGATCAACAAAAATAACAGCCGCGATCACTGGCCTCGTGCGAACTTTGCCTTTCTGGCTGGCGGCGGCATGAATCACGGCCAGATTATTGGTTCTACAGATAAGCACGGTAATGAGCCGGTAGACCGCCCTGTCAAGTTTCAGGAAGTGTTCGCTACTCTCTATTCCTCCTTAGGCATCAATACCGCTTCTGCAACAGTAAAGGACCCTCAAGGTCGGCCTCATTATCTTGTGGATAGCGGCATCAAACCCATTCACGAACTAATCGGCTAGGGTTACTCCACAAGCGTGGAGAGTATAGCAGTGTGATTTTTCTCCGTGACCCTTGTGTTTCAGTGGTTAGACTTTTCTCATGAATCGCATCCCCATGATATTTGTGCAGGCAATCGCTGCCTTTCATGTTGCTACTGGCTGCTGTACTGCCTTGCCACCGAAATCTTCAGATATCGTGCAGGTATACATTCTTGCGGGGCAATCGAATATGGAAGGGCAAGGGGTTGTCGATATGGATCACCCCGAGTATTACAACGGAGGCAAAGGTAATCTGAATACTGTGATGGTCGCTGACCCTGACCTCTATAAGCACCTGAAGGATGCCAAAGGCAACTGGACGGTTCGAGAGGATGTGTTTGTGCGCTTTCGAAACAGGCAGGGGGTGATGGCGGGCGGCTTGACGATTGGCTTCACTGGTTACGGCTCAGACAAGAGCCGGCACCATATCGGTCCGGAGTTACAGATTGGGCATCAACTGGGTGATGCTGTTGATGCACCTGTGCTGCTCATCAAGACCGCCTGGGGCGGCAAGAGTTTGTACAAGGATTTTCGTCCGCCCAGTGCCGGTGGTGAGGTGGGTGATTATTACACGAAGATGCATGCTGAGGTAAAAGAGGCACTCAAGAGTATCGATAAGGAGTTCCCTGCGCTTGCAGGTCGGCACATTGAAATTGCCGGCTTTATTTGGTTTCAGGGTTGGAACGATATGTTCAACAAGGACGCGCTTGAACAGTATGAGGATAATCTGGTGCACCTCATCAAGGATGTGCGCAAAGAATATAGGAAGCCTAAGCTGCCGGTGGTGATTGGCGAACTGGGTAATGGTGGTCTTAAGGCAGGAAAGAATATGCTGGCCATTCGCGCAGCGCAAAAAGTAGCAGCCAGCCGCAAGGAACTGGGAGGCAACGTGAAGTTTGTTTCCACCACCGCCTTTGCGCGGCCAAAGGAGCAGTCCCCAAATGTCGGCCATGGTCACCACTGGTTCGGCAATGCGGAAAGTTACTTTCTTATCGGCGATGCGTTAGGCAGAGGAATGGTCGAGTTGCTCAAGGAATAACCGGTTATCTAAATACTTTATTTCTTCACCATGAAAATGTTTTTAAAGGGCAGCTGGGTAGGGGCTGATCAGTCTACTGAAGTAGTCAATCCCTATAATGGTGATTCCATTGACACGGTGCCTGTCGGTTCAGTGAAGGATGTGGAGTCTGCCTTGGATGGCTTGGAGGAAGGAGCCAAAGTCATGCGTGCGATGCCCGCTCATCAGCGGGTAGACATATTGCGTAAGGCTGCACAGCTAATTCAGAGTCAACATGAGGAACTCGGGCAACTGATTAGTACTGAGGAAGGTAAAGTGTTAACTGAAGGCCGTATTGAAGCCGGGCGTGCTGCAGAGACTTTTGATTTGTCGGCTGATGAAGCGCGTAATTTGCACGGGGAAACCGTTCCACTGGATTCTACACCCGGCGGGGTGGGTAAACTGGGATTCACTCTGCGGGTTCCCTGCGGAATTGTAGCGGCGATTACCCCCTTTAATTTCCCGCTCAACCTTGTTGCCCATAAGTTGGGTCCGGCGATTGCCGCAGGCAACGCGGTTCTCCTTAAACCGGCTAGTGATACACCTCTTTCTGCCTTAAAGCTCGTAGAGATTTTATTGGAGGCTGGATTACCGCCTCAAGCCATTGCCTGCGTGACAGGGCCGGGATCTGAACTGGGTGCGGCCATCTGTGAGGATCAACGGGTTCGTAAAATCAGTTTTACCGGCAGTGCCGAAGTGGGTGAATCAATTACGCGCAATGCAGGATTGAAGCGGATAACAATGGAATTGGGATCCAACAGTCCGGTGATTGTTCTGGATGATGCTGACTTGGAAAAAGTGGCTTCCTCGTTGGCAGTAACCGGTTATGCCAATGCAGGGCAGGTATGTATTTCAAGCCAGCGGGTGATTGCAACCACTGGTTGTCATGACGACTTAATTGACGCCTTGTTGGCCAAGGTTAGCAAACTCAATGCCGGCGATCAATTGGCAGAGGGGACTGATGTTGGACCATTGGTGCGTGAGAGTGATGCCAAAAGAGTTGAGAATTGGCTCGGTGAAGCTAAGGAGCATGGAGCTCAGTTATTGTGTGGAGGATCACGCGAAGGATCATTAATTCAGCCTGCTCTCTTAACTGATGTATCTGCAGACATGAAAATGAGCTGCGAGGAACTTTTTGGTCCGGCCTTGGGAATAACACGCGCTACTGACATTGATGAGGCCATAGGCCTGGCCAATCAGACGCGTTTTGGATTGAGTGCGGCCGTCTTCACTCAGGACATTGACCGGGTCATGCGGTTTACCAGGGAAGTGGATAGCGGTAATTTACACATTAATTTTGGAACGGCGTGGCGTGCAGAAATCATGCCTTACGGGGGGATTAAAGACAGTGGGTTCGGAAAAGAAGGCCCCAAATACGCGATTAATGAGATGACTGAGACCAAGATGGTAATTTTTCACTAAAAATATTATGGTCAGATGTAACGTTCCTGCTGATATTGCTGTCACTTTATTGAACAATAATTAGTGCTACTTGTGTTTATTTAGAAATGAAATCCATATTCAAAAATATCACCCTTTGCGTCGTAATTTTCGCAATGAGTATCTTGTCTTCAGTTGTGTTAGGCAAGGACGTTAAACATTTTTTCAATTGGAACCAGTTTCGAGGGCCTAATGGAGATGGGGTCAGCACTTCGTCGAATCTGCCAACAGAATTTAGTGGGACAAAAAACGTTCAGTGGCGTACTGCCATTCACGATCTGGGTTGGTCTTCGCCTGTGGTCTGGGAGGGTCAGGTATGGGTAACCACTGCCCGGGAAGATGGCTCGGAACTATTTGCTCTTTGTGTGAACCTGGAGACAGGAAAAATCATGCATGACATCAAAGTGTTTGATGTGGCTAATCCGCAAAACGAATGGTCGGATTTAAACACTCATGCCACGCCCACTCCTATCGTCGAAAAAGGCCGTATTTATGTTCACTTTGGCACTTATGGTACGGCGTGTCTGGATACTCAGACCGGAAGGAAGATTTGGGAACGGCGCGATCTAAACTGCGACCACCGGGTTCGCCCCGCCTCATCGCCCGTGATGGACAAGAATTTATTGTTCCTAACCTACGATGGAGTGGATCAGCAGTTTATTGCTGCACTGGAAAAGGCGACTGGCAAGACGCGCTGGTTGACAAAAAGAACATATAAGTCCGGTCAGGAACCTCCCAAAAGTAAGCCCAACGATAATCGCAAATCCTATGCGACTCCCACCCTTATTGAACACAATGGGAGAAAGCAGCTCATCAGCCCCGCTGCCGAGGCGACTTATTCCTATGATCCTTCCAGTGGCAGGGAGCTATGGTTTATTCGTCACGGAAAAGGGTATGGTTATAATGTCACCTGCCGTCCGATTTATCGGCATGGCTTGGTTTTCACGAATTCGGGCATTTCAAAAAACCTGTTTGCCATAGATCCCTCTGGTTCGGGGGATGTAACTGATACGCACATCCGCTGGACAACTCGGCGCGGCGTACCAAATATCCCAGCCCCATTGGTTGTTGGAGAAAACCTGTATATGATTGGCGATAGCGGAGGAATGGTCAGCTGCCTTGATGCCAAGACCGGCAGGCAACTCTATCAGGAAAGGCTGGGGGGTATACAAAATCACTGGGTTTCACCCACCTATGCCGATGGAAAGATATACTTCTTTAGCAGGGATGGAGTTTTTTCAGTTATTGAGGCTTCTTCTGAATTTAAGGTCCTCTTCAAAAATCAATCGGATACCGTCTTTGTTTCAATGCCGGCTATTGCCGGAGACTCAATGTTGATCAGGTCCAATACCCACCTCTATCGCATTGCCAAGGGTTATCAGGTTGATCCTCTCCCCGTGGTGGCGGCCAAGCAAAAATCAGCTGGACCGGGTAAGGGCGGGAAAGTTCCTAATAAGGATCTGGATGCATTGGGTCAGCGACTAAAAGCAGCCGTCAAAAGTGGCAAGATGACTGAAGCTGAAGCTATAGCCAAGTGGAAGGAAGCGGTGGCAGGTAAAGGTGGCGCCAAAGGAAAAGGCACCAAGGAGGAAAAAGGAAAAGTCGACCTCAAGGAACTGGCACAGCAACTCAGGGAAGCGGTGGCCAGTGGCAAGATGACACAAAAAGAAGCCTTCGAGAAACTGTCTGAAGCGGCCGCTGGCAGGCAGCCAATAAAAAAAGATAAACCGCCTAAAGTAGATTTGGATGAGTATGGCCAACAACTCAAGAAAGCCGTTGAAAACGGCGAGATGACTGAGGAGGAAGCCATTGCCAAATATAAGGAGGCTGTGGAAGCTCAAAAAGGTGGGGAAGGAACGGGCTCCAAAATAGGAACCAAGCCGTCTGGAAAAGTTGACCTTCAGAAATTGGGCGAGGAACTCAAGGAAGCCGTCGAAAGCGGCAAGATGACCAAGGATGAAGCCATCGCTGAGTATATAAAAGCGGGCGGTTCCTTTGGTGAGGGTAAGGACAAGGGTGAAGGTAAAGTTGTTGGTAAGGGCGGCGGTAAAGGAGGAAACGCGAAAGGGGGAGTCAAGGGCCGGCCTAATTTTTACTCCATAGTTATCGGCCGTTTGAAATCCAAGGATATTGAGCTAGGCGAGTTCACCATGCAGGTCGATTATGCCACGCTTAACCGGTACACCAGCAAATGGATAAAGGATGAAATCATTGGGAAGACCGTCAGGGTCAGCGGGGTTTCAGGGCAGTTCAGGGATAATTTATTGCTTATCAAAAAGGGCCAAACCCTGAAGGTGCGCACGGCTGGTTATCTCGCCGAGAGCAAAACCCTTGTCTTCGCGCACAAGTTTAATGTATTGGAGCGCGCCCTTCCGTTTGACCCCGAAGCTCATGGAGTTCCGCCCAAGGATTTCAGAGGGTTTGAAGGCGGTCTGCAGGGAAAAATTATTGAAGTGGGTGGCTATGAGGTGTTGATGGAGGTGGAGAAAGTGATGAGTGTAGGCAAAGGCAATAAGGCTACTGTCCCCAATAGCATCAAGGGCAAGAGGGTACGGTTGGCCGGTTTTTATCCGCAGTATGAAAAGCTATTCAAGGAACTTCGCCCCACTGACATCATCCAGATTGGAGCACGGCACCAGGATGCCGTCTTTGACATGTTCCAGGTGCAGGGGGATTTGGTTAAGATTGAGGAATAAGGTTTTCGGCTCTCGATACTCATGAAACTTTTAGGGCCATTACTTAGTGTGCTAATGGCCGGCGCCAGCTTTGGTGCCTCTAGAGATATCGCCACTCCTGATTTCCAGAAACACGTGGTTCCGCTTCTGGGAAAATTGGGATGCAGTTCCGCCAAGTGTCATGGATCTTTTCAGGGTCAGGGGGGTTTCCGCCTTTCATTGTTTGGTTTTGATTTTCAGCAGGATCACGCGGCTTTAATGGCAAAGGACTCTTCGGAAAAACAAAACCGGGTGAACCTAAAATCTCCTAAACAAAGCTTGATCCTACTTAAAGCAACCAAGTCAGTGAAACATAAGGGTGGGGAAATCATTGAACCCGATTCATGGGAATATCGTTTGCTGCACCGCTGGATTCAATCAGGAGCACCCGGAACCACTATCCATGAATCCGAACGCGTGCGGCTGAAAAATCAACCTGAGTTTTCCGCTGAAGGGATTCAGTTTTTTGAAAAGAAAATTCGGCCCCTGCTGGAAGCGAATTGTTATGAGTGTCATGGGTTTAATGAGCGCAAGGGTGGGCTGCAGCTCAACTCGCGTTCGGATGTTGTGCTGGGAGGGGATTCTGATGGATCGGTTATTGTCCCGGGGGATCCCGACAAAAGCTTGCTGATTAAAGCAATCCGCCACACCGATCCGGATTTGCAAATGCCGCCCAAGCGAAAATTGGAACCGAAGGAAATTGCCGATTTGGAAGCATGGGTTCGAATGGGGGCTCCGTGGCCGGTAGGATCCGGTACGGTGCCCATCAAGTCGGGAAAAAAATTGGTCCGGCTTGATTATGAACCGAAGGAACTGATTTATCAGAAAAACGATGACACTGCTCAAATCAGGATTATTGCTCATTGGGAAGGCGGAGAGCGTGAAGACGTGACTGATCTGACCCGGTTCCTTACCAAGGATGATACGGTGGTGAAGGTTGATGAAACCGGTTTGGCTCAATCGGTAGGCAAAGGGGATACCCACGTTGTTGCCTTGTATGATAACGGTATTGCGGCGATTCCGGTTTTACGCCCGCTAACCGACAATCAACCTCAATTGAATGTTGCCCGGTACACCAATCCAATTGATCGGTTTGTCGCGTCCAAACTGATTAAGCTTGGGATCACACCATCAGAAATCTGTACTGATGCTGAGTTTCTCAGGCGCTTAAGTATCGATTTAACGGGCACGCTACCTTCTCCTGATGAAGTGAAGGCTTTTCTGTCTGATAATTCCAGGGATAAACGCAATCGAAAGATACAGGAGCTTTTAAAGCGTCCGGCCTACGCCGCATGGTGGACTAATAAACTCTGTGACTTTACCGGTTGTAATCCCGCTTCAATCAATAGCCTTCTGGAAGTAGCCACCGAGGAAGGATACCGAAAGGCCAGTCAGTGGTATGACTGGATCTACGAAAAAATTTCTGAAAACGAATCCTACGCCGACTTGGCTGAAGGCATTATTCTAGCGAATCCGGGCCATGGAGTTGGGCAAGGTATGCCCTATTTCTGGACCCGCCAAAGCCTCAAGGAACCCAAGGACACCGCCATGTCCGTTGCTCACAGTTTTCTGGGAATCCAGCTGCAATGCGCCGAGTGCCATAAACACCCCTTTGATCAATGGACCCAGAATGACTTTGTGGATTTTGCCGGTTTCTTTGCCCCCTCGGTTTTTAATGACGGTCGGCGACGGAAAAATTCAGGAAACGTTACCGTAAAAACCACTAAACTGAGCCTGTTGCGCAGCCACACGGTTAAGCTTGAAGGGAATGATCCACGCAGGCCTATCATGGATTGGTTGCGTCAAAAGGATAACCCTTGGTTTGCCCGTTCCTTTGTAAACCGCGTATGGGCCGGTTATTTCAATGTGGGGATTGTAGAACCCACCGATGAATTTACTCCCTCCAATCCTCCCAGTAATCCTGAATTATTAAACTGGTTAACTGAACAATTTATCGAGAGTAACTACGACATGAAATGGCTGCACCGGCAAATTGCCAGCAGCCAAACCTACCAACGCAGCTGGCGACCCAATGAAACCAATGCTCAGGATCGCCGCAACTACAGCCGGGCTATCCCGCGCCGTATTCCTGCTGAAGTAATTTATGACGCAATGAAACAGGTGACGGCGGCCCCGGGCAAACTGGAGTCGGTCCGCACTAACCTGAAGCGACGCGGCACCGGTCACCTTTCCATGCGCATGGCCGGTACGCATGCAATGAAAGTCTTTGGTAAACCTGACCGGGCCACCAACTGTGATTGTGAACGGGTGAATGAGCCAACACTTCTGCAATCCATCTTCCTGCAGAATGATCCGCTGGTGCGTATGCGTTTGTCAGAAAGCGGTTGGATAGATGAATTGGTTAAAAACAAGACAACCGATAAGAAGAAAATAATCCAGGAAGCCTGGCTTCGGGCGTTCAATTGCTACCCTTCTATTTCTGAAGAGGCGCGAGCCATGAAGCATCTAGAGCAAGCCAAGTCCATTCAGGAAGGCATGGAGGATTTGTTATGGGCACTGATGAACACCAAGGAATTTATTCTGAACCGATGAAAAAACACCGGCCACTTTTTACCCGGCGTCAAATGCTCAAGGTGGGCACTATTGGAGGCTTAACCTTGGCCCAGTATCTGCGCGCGCAGGCAGCCGTTGGAGAGAAGGGCTTAAGGCGTTCAGCCATATTTATTTTTCTGGAAGGCGGGCCTTCTCATCAGGATACATTTGATCTTAAGCCGAATGCTCCGGCACGTTACCGTGGCGAGTTCGAGCCGATTCCCACCACAGTCCCCGGTATTCACATCTGTGAGCACCTGCCGGAGCTCGCCAAGCGCATGAAGGACTATGCTATCATCCGCGGCCTTACCCATACCATTGCCGACCATGGTTTGGGTAAAAAATATCTGCTAACCGGCAATCGACCTTCGCAAACCTTGAGCTATCCTGAGTATGGCTCAGTGGTCAGTAAGATGCATCCTTCTGTGCGAGATCTTCCCACTTATGTGTCCATTGATGAATCGTTTGTAGGGCCCGGTTATTTGGGAAACGAATTTAGTGCCCTCACCGCCGGTAAGCCGACCTTTGGTATTCCCTACAGTGTGCGAGGCATCTCGCTTGAGGACGGGCTAACGGTGGAAAGATATAAATCTCAACGCAGACTGCTTGATGACTTGGATACGGCTTTTCGGGGCTATGAAAAACTGGATGCACCAGTCAGAGGGCTGGACCGGTTTGGAGAGCAGGCCCATGATATTATCAGTTCACCCTCTACCCGTAAGGCCTTTGATTTGGAACAGGAAAAATCTTCTGAGGCCAAGAGGTTTGGCAAGCACGAGTTTGGCCAGAGCCTGCTCTTGGCTTCCCGGTTAATTGAATCAGGGGTGCACTTTGTCACCATCCGGCTGCGTCCGGCTGAGTTTGACTTCGACACACACGCAGATAATTTTTCCAGGTTGCGGAAACTGTTGCCTCCTTTTGACAAGGGCTTGGCGGGCTTGTTTGATCGGCTCAAGGAACGAGGCCTTTTTGAATCCACTGCCATCATGGTGGCCGGTGAATTCGGGCGCACCCCGCAGATCAATGGACAGGGTGGTCGTGACCACTGGGCTAGGGCGATGTTTGCCCTGATGGCCGGAGGCGATATTCGCGGTGGCCAGGTGATTGGCGAAACCGATGCCAAGGCAGCTGAGCCCAAGCATGAAAGCGTGAGCCCGGAGGATCTGGCCGCTTCATTCTTTAAGAATATCGGAATTGATCCCAAGATGGAATTTCAGGCGAATGTAGGTCGACCCATCACACTGGTGCGTGATGGAAATCCAATCGAGCAGTTGTTTTAGTTTACCGAGATTCAGTAGATTGGAGCGCAATAATGTAACTATGTAGCCAGAATTAGCGTAGTTAGTTTCTGTTAATTTAATGGAATAAAATCGATTGTCTTGCGTAATAATGTCAGCAGGGTATTGAAAAAGAGAATTTAAACATGAAAAAACTACTCATATTAATGCTAGTCACCGTCTTTGTTGGCTGTGGCAAGAAAGAAGAAGCTCCAACCCATACAGACATGGAAATCTTTGAGGCGTGCACTAAGGGCAACCTCAAGGCTGTTGAAGCGCACATCGCAGGTGGTACGGATTTGAACCAGCGTGGGCCGGATCAAAATACTCCATTGATGGTTGCAATAACCTTTATGCAAGGGGATGCGGCCAGGGCCTTGATTAATGGTGGGGCAAAATTGGATCTAAAAAACAAGGACGGCACAACGGCCCTGATCAGTGCGGCATTTTTTGGTCAGCCCGAAACGGTAAAATTACTCCTTGAGAAAGGTGCAGATATAAATGCCAAGAATAATACCGGCTCAACAGCATTGGCTTCTGCTCAAGCTCCATGGGAATTAACCAAGGGGATACTGGATTTTTTAAGTGGGGTTGCGTACGGCCCGGCAGGTGTCACAATTGATTACGAGAAGGTAAGGGCTGGGCAGCCGGTTTGCGCCCAGATACTTCGCGAAGCCGGTGGCAATGCTGCTGCACCCGCTGGTGGCGGTACGTTGATTGATGCAGTGTTTATTGAAGACTTGGCTGCGGTCAAGAAACTCATTGCTGAAGGTGCTGATGTCAATATGCGCAAGGCCGATGATGGGTCTACGCCTCTTCATATCGCGGTTTTCGTGTGTAATATTGAGCTTGTGAAGCTACTTCTAGCCGCCAAGGCTGATGTGAATGCAAAGGATAACAAAGGGCAAACCCCCGGATTTATAGCTTCCCAGCCAATGGAAGCAATGACACCAATCTATGCTTTTGTTGGAGCCTTATTGCAAAAGCGGTTTGATCTGGAACGGATTGCCAGAGACCGAGTAGAGGTGGCAAAAATTCTGGGTGCAGGTGGTAATACACCGGGTGCTGCGGCATTATCAGATGCAGTCTTTAAGGAAGACTTGGCTGCAGTTAAGCAACTCATTGCCGCTGGGGCTGATGTAAATGCCCCAAAGGCTGATGATGGGTCTACGCCTCTTCATGTAGCGGTTTTCGTGTGTAACATTGAGATTGTGAAGCTACTTCTAGCCGCCAAGGCCGATGTGAATGCCAAAAATAATAGGGAAGAAACACCCCTGATTGCAGCGACTATACCATGGGAAACCATAAAGCCAGGCTACGACCTTCTTGGAAACCTGGCGCAGAAGAAATTCGACTTGGAACAAATCCAAAAGGACCGCGTAAAAGTCGCTGAAATTCTACGTACGGCCGGTGCCAAATAATCACATTTGTGGAGTCTCCTCCTCCTATTGAGTCGGTTTCTGCACCCCCGGTGCTGGAAAAGAAGCGCTACCATGATCTGGATGCATTACGCGCGTGCGCCATGCTTCTGGGGATTGTGCTGCACGGAATCCTTGCCTTTGGGGAACCTACATGGCAGGGATATGCTCCTCAAAATGATGCTCATTGGTCGGTTCCTGAGGTGATTTCCAATGCGGCCGCAGCGGTTGGGGCCGAGGCCCCCGAGACATTTAGCCCTTATAAGTTCTGTTTCACCGCCATCCATGGATTCCGGATGCCTCTTTTCTTCGTGGTAAGCGGTTTCTTTACCGCAATGCTTTGGAGCAATCGTGGAACCAAGGAACTCCTGAAACACCGGGCCAAACGTATCCTTCTCCCTTTGGCGATATTTACTCCCATTGCCTGGATTACCATGTTGGTAGGATTGGGAATTGGGGGTCTTGGGGAAAAAGTTTTTTTTGATGACAAGCGTGACTCCAAAGGTGTGGTTGAAAAGACTCATCATTCAATTACAGATGCTGTTATGCTGGGTGATTTGAGTGAGGTAAAAGGACACGTGAAAAGGGGGGCTGATATCAAACAAACGAATGATAAAGGAGAAACGCTCCTTCATATTGCCGCTTTCTTTGCTCATCCAGAAATCGTTCAATTTTTGCTGGATAAAGGTTTGGATATCACAATCAAAAGTAAGAAGGGTCAAACGGCTTTAAATTATGTGGAAGGTCCTTGGAGCAGGGAAATCGAGGGGACATACAAATTTGTCGGTGGGTTGGTTGGATTAGATCTGGACTTGGAGCGAATCGAAAGGGATCGACCCAAATGTGCGGCAATCCTTAGGAAGCACACATCCTCCGGTTCACGTAGTCCTCCCTCCAATAATACAAAGCTTGAAGGACCTCTCCAGAATTTCAGGTACCGGGTATATTACCAACAGTTTAATACTTTGCCTGATTTCGACAAGCTCACGCCTGAATTCAGCGGGAAGTCAGAGAAAGGCATTATCGACCTCGGTTTTGCGGGGAGGAAAGAGACCTTTGGAATGGTTTTTGAGGGGGAATTGGAGATCAAGAAGGCTGGGGAATTCACTTTTCAGTTGGGTTCTGATGATGGCTCTCGCCTTTTTGTTAACGGAAAGGAGCTGATTGATAATGATGGTAAGCACGGTATGGAATATAAGGAGGGGTCGGTGGATCTGGAGCCAGGGATGGCAAAAATTCGTGTGGACTATTTTGATTGGGGCGGTGGACAAGGATTATCGCTGAGTGTTTCCGGGGCAGGGATTAAGGAGCTATCCAAAGAAAAAGATGAACTATTATTGTCGAAGGAAGGGGAAAAAGAGGAAGATTTCATGAGGGAGGTAAAAACCTGGTTTGATGAAAATCTCGGAGGAATGCCCGGATGGGCAATGCCGTTTGTTATCGTCATAGGAGTGGTTGGCGGGGTCTTCTTTGCCGGCGGAATGATTCCGGTATTCCTCCATCTCTGGTTCTTGTACTATCTGGTTTGGATGGTGATTGGTTTTGTCTTGGTGGTATGGATTGCCAAGAAACGAAACATAAAACCATGGCCGACTTGGATCACCGTCTCTCCATTACGCTGGTTGTGGTTGGTGCCGCTTACTTTGTTGCCTCAATTGTGTTTCTGGCAGTCCTTTGGTCCTGACACGTTCATCGGCGTAATTCCCTGGCCGCCAAAGGTTTTGTATTATGCAGTGTTTTTTGGTTTCGGGGCACTTTGTTACGGGCATGAAGAATTTGAAACAAAAGTTGGGCGTTACTGGATCCTTAGTTTTCTGGTCGCTATTCCAGTGTTGCTGTTGGGATTATGTTGGTTGCACATGAGAGAAAAATACGGATTCAAGCCTGAGATTCATGTAGTGTTAAGTCTCAGTATTGTCATTTATACTTGGCTCATGATCTTCGGGTTCATTGGTTTCTTTCGCGCATTCTTTTCCAGTGAAAGCAGGATTGCTCGGTATATTTCAGATTCCTCTTACTGGCTGTATCTTGCACATTTGGCTCCGCTTATGTGCCTCCAAGTCATGTTTTCGAAATGGGATATACCCAGTTTGCCAAAGTTTATTTTCTATTGTGTATTAACTGTAGGCATACTGCTGGTGATGTATGAATATCTGGTTCGCTACACTTTTATAGGGACACTGCTTAATGGCAAACGCACCCGGGAATCGGCTGAAGCCTAGTTTGCTTGATTCCCAAGTCTGCAAACGGCAACCTTCTCCCCATGCATCGATGTTTTTTGAGTGCTGTGCTTTTGCCTTTCATTGTTCTGGCTGCAGATAAAAAGAAGCCTGAGCCGGGACCTCTGCTTTCTTTGGAGCGGATTTACGAAAAAAGTGAATTCAGTTCCAAAGGGTATTCGCTTCGTTGGCTGGAAGCGGGTCAGGGTTACCTCAGGCAGGAGAAATCCAAGGAGACCAAGGATGCTCAGGATATTGTCCAGTACGATCCGGCTACCGGAAAAAAGAAAGTTTTGGTGGAGGCCGCAGCCCTGATTCCCAAAGGTAAAATGAAGCCTTTGAAATTGAGCAGTTACACTTTTACCAAGGATCTATCCAGACTTTTGATTTTCACCAATACCAAGCGCGTGTGGCGCCGTAATACCCGCGGCGATTACTGGGTGCTGAATCGTGACAATGGCAAATTGCAGAAACTGGGGGGAAAAGCTACGGAGTCCACCCTGATGTTCGCCAAGTTTTCTCCTGCAAATCGCAATCAAGTCGCGTATGTGCGCGAAAAAAATATTTATGTGGAGAATTTAGAATCAGGTCAGATACGTGTTTTAACCAATAGGGCGAGTGATACGGTCATTAATGGGACCTTTGACTGGGTTTACGAGGAGGAGTTGGGGTTAAGAGATGGTTTTCGTTGGAGTCCTGACGGAAAGGCTATTGCCTACTGGCAGCTTGATGAGGAGGGCGTCCCGGAAATGAACATGCTCAATAATGTTTCAGGTTATTATCCCAAACTCATTAGCTTTCGTTATCCAAAAACCGGTGAGACCAACGCGATCGGACGCGTGGGTGTTGTTCAATTAAAAGACGGTAAGACAACCTGGATGAAAGTGCCAGGGGATCCGCGTAATCATTACCTTGCCCGCATGGACTGGGCCGAAAATTCTGATGAACTTCTAGTGCAGCAATTAAACCGTTTGCAGAACCAGAACAAAGTGATTCTGGCAGATGCGCACAGCGGAGAAGTGAAGACAGTTTATACTGATAAGGATAAGGCCTGGATTGAGGTCCGGTTCGGTTTCACTCAGTGGATTGGGAAGGGAAAACAGTTCACCTACGTGAGTGAACGGGAAGGTTGGCGGCAGCTTTACCTAGTTTCGCGAGATGGCAAAAAAGTGCGCAAGGTTACTGAAGGTAAATACGACATCATCCGCACGCTCAAAGTGGATGAGGCTTCGAATGTGTTATACTTCATTGCTTCGCCTGATAATGCCACTGAGCGCTATCTTTACCGGATCGGTCTGGATGGAAAGAGGCTGAAACGTCTTTCACCTGTAGATCAAACCGGTTCGCACAGCTACAATATATCTCCAGACGCGAAATGGGCTTTGCATACTTTTTCAAACATTGATTCGCCGCCAGTAACTAATTTGATTGAACTCCCCTCGCACAAGGTAATCCGGGTCATGGAAAAAAATCAGGATCTGCGGGATAAATTGGAAAAACTGAAGCGTCCTAAGTCGGAATTTTTCCGCGTTAAAATCGGCAATGGTTTGGAGGTGGATGCATATGCGGTTTTACCTCCCCATTTGGATCCCAAGAAAAAATATCCGCTACTCGTTTATGTTTATGGAGAGCCCGCAGGTCAGACAACGGTTAATAGTTGGCGGGGTTCAGGTGGGCTCTGGCACTGGATGCTGGCGCAGCAGGGTTATGTGGTCATGAGTATCGATAACCGCGGGACAACGGCTCCCCGTGGTAACGGCTGGCGTAAGAGCATTTACCGGCAAGTGGGTATATTGGCGTCGAAAGATCAGGCTGCGGCCGTAAAGCAGGTGCTTAAAGATAGGCCCTATCTCGATGCCAGCCAGGTGGGTGTTTGGGGATGGAGTGGAGGGGGGTCCATGACCCTTAATGCCCTTTTCCGTTACCCTGATCTTTACCGGGTGGGAATTTCTATTGCTCCAGTCCCTAATCAGCGTCTCTACGATACGATCTATCAGGAACGATATATGGGGCTGCCCAAGGATAACGCGGAAGGCTACAAGAATGGTTCGCCGATTACATTTGCCAAGAACCTAAAAGGAAAACTGTTACTCGTCCATGGGACGACCGATGATAATGTGCATTATCAGGGAATGGCCAAATTGATCGATGAACTGGTGGCAAATAAAAAACAGTTTGAAATGTTGGCTTACCCAAACCGTTCTCACTCCATTCGGGAAGGGCGTAATACCACCCTGCATTTACGCACCGCGATGACGGACTTTTTAAGGCGTACGCTGCCGTCGGGGCCTCAATAGTTTTTGAAACTCGGGCGGTGCCAAGCTTGGTTGTTCCATCCATTTCCCATAGAACACCTTGTCCTTATAGCGGGTGACATCCCGGTCGGCTTCAGCCTGCCAAATACGCGAAGTTTGAGGGGTATTGTAATACCGTGGATTTGGGCTTGCGTAATAAGCACCTTGTATGGACTTGAGCGCGGATCTTTTGTTCGCGAGGGAAATCCGACTGTCTTTCATGATTACTTTCTGGAGAGTGTGCAAGGTTGGTCTGTCGAAATGAAAGAATGCAATCCGAGAGGGAGTGCATGAATAACCCAGTTCTCTTGGCGAAGGCTCCAAGGGAGATGACCGTGGCTGATAGTGTTCGAGTTCTTCTGTGACCTGAACGGCCTTGTATTTGCCATTATCTACTCCGCCATCAGTATACCGGGTGACCTTGTGCGGTTGCCGGTACGGAAAATGGTGAATGTATAATTTGTTATGATATTTGAGAATGACTCCGTAACCATTAGGGTTGCCGGTGGAGTTGCGGATGGTTGGCACATAAATCTCAGCCCCATTAAGAGTTGTACCATCCTTGAATTTTAGTTTCAGCCTTTCGGCCGAATGTGCGGGTAGACTGAGGACAATAATTGAAACCAACAGGAGGGTTCGTTCCATGTTACAACCTAGCACATGAAGACTTGCTTCGCAATGAGTGTAGTTGGTTATTTATCTAGACAATTGGCAGTCGATTGCTAGGTTCACGCCGCACCTCATATATTTATGAAGAAACTAATTTTTACCATAGCTCTTTTGCTAGGGTTTACTGTCTCAGCCAAGGATAAACGTCCGAATATTTTATTTGTTTTTAGTGACGACCACGCACCTCACGCGATTGGCGCGTACAACGGCTGGCTCAAACCGGTGAACCCCACGCCCCAGATCGACAAGCTGGCGGCTGAGGGGATGCTTTTTGAGAAGAGTTTTTGTTCCAATTCCATCTGTGGTCCCAGTCGTGCCGTGATTATGAGCGGCAAGCACAGCCATAAGAATGGCTTCATGAATAACGGCAATTCATTTGACTGGAACCAACAGATTTTCCCCAAGCTCTTGCAAAAGGTTGGTTATCAGACCGCGATTTATGGAAAGAGTCATTTAAAGGGTCAGCCTCAAGGCTTTGATGACTGGAAGGTTTTGCCGGGTCAAGGTGATTACTATAATCCGGATCTGTTAACCCCGAAGGGTAAGGTGCGTATTGAGGGGCACTGTACAGATATCGTGACTGACTTGGCCGTTGATTGGTTGAAAGAGAGTCGTGATGGATCAAAACCTTTCATGTTGATGGTTCAGCATAAGGCTCCGCATCGCACATGGATGCCGGCCTTGCGCCATCTGAAGCTCTATGACGATATCGATATTCCTGAGCCGGAGACCCTGTTTGATCATTATAAGGATAATGCCCATCCAGCACGTCATCAGGAGATGGAGATCGATCGGCATATGGACCCGAACTACGACCTTTTTGTGGATCTCACTGCTGAATTTTCCGGGACTCCAATTCAAAAACGTCAGGACAGGTCGGCGCGAAGAAATATGGAGAAGATGACCGAGGCACAGATGAAGGCTTGGCGGGCTCACTATGGTCCGCGTGATGAGGCCTTCCACCAGGCCAAACTGAAGGGCAAGGAATTGGTGCGGTGGAAATTTCAACGGTATGCCAAGAACTATCTGCGTTGCGTCAGGGGAGTGGATGAGAGTCTCGGCCGGTTGCGCTCAACGCTTAAAGAGTTAAATCTCGATGACAATACGGTGGTAATTTACAGCTCTGATCAAGGTTTCTACATTGGTGACCACGGTTGGTATGACAAGCGTTGGATGTACGAGGAATCCTTGAAGATGCCTTTTATTGTCAGCTGGCCGGGCGTTACCAAGGCGGGCACACGCAACACTCATATGATCCAGAATATTGATTATGCGGAGACCTTTTTGGAAATTGCGGGGGCTAAAATCCCAAATGATATGCAAGGCCAATCACTGGTGCCTTTACTCAAGGGTCAGTCTCCCAAGGATTGGCGTTCCAGTATCTATTATCACTACTACGAGTATCCCAGTTTCCACATGGTGCCTCGTCATTACGGCATCCGTACTGAGCGTTACAAGTTGATGCACTTTTATCGTTTCGGCAACGAGTGGGAAATGTATGACCTCAAGAAGGATCCTGATGAATTGACCAATATTTATGGGAGGAAAGGAAAGGCCAAGCTGGCGGCTGATTTAAAAAAACAGCTTTACGCACTACAGAGGCATTACGGGGATGACAGCGACTTTGCAGAAATGCCGCAGGGATGGAAGGACAGGAATCGTCCGGGAACCGCCAAGAAGTAATTTTAGAGACCGTTCACCACATTCTCCAGTGGTTTGCCCTGGAGTGCCTGCTTGGCAATGCGTGCAGAGGTAGTGCGCATCTCAATCATCCCTTCCCGACTGCAAAAGGCTGCATGACAGGTGGCAATCAGGTTTGGAGTGCGGGCTTCAGCTTTTGTTTTCAAAGGCTCATTTTCAATCACATCCAGTCCCGCCCCGGCAATCACGCCTTTGCGTAACGCAGAAAGAACATCCTTTTTCTTGATGATACCCCCTCGTGCGGTATTAACCAGATAGGCTGATGGTTTCATGAGTGAAAGTTCCTGCTCGGCAATAAGATAATGTGTTTCTTCGTTAAGAGGGCAGTGAATGGATACCACATCGGACGTTTTTAATAGACCGTTCAATGAATGGGTCCTTTTAATTCCAATCGCTTTTTCTGTGCCGCTGGGAAGGTAGGGATCATAAAATATAACGTTGAATCCCAACGCTTTGGCCCTCAAGGCCGCGGCAGTTCCGATTCGGCCCAATCCAACCACTCCAAAGGTAAGGGAGCTGGTGCGACGCAGCTTGTCTTTGGCTACCAATTTCCAGCCGGGTTTTTTGGCTTCGGCATCCAGTGAAAATAGTTGCCGCGTTAGCGCGAGGGAAAGGGCAATGGCATGGTCGGCAACCTCTTCTGTTCCATAGTCAGGCACATTACAGACGGGTATTCCCGCCCGGGCGGCTGCCTCAATATCAACTGAGTCGTAGCCAACTCCGTTACGGATTAGAGCCCGACAATGCTTCATTCGCGATATTGTGTTCTCGGTGATATTGGCGTTTTGCCAGATAATAAGAGCGTCTGCCTTGAGGATTTCAGGAGAAAAATTGGCCTCATTATCCGTGAGGAAATATTTTACCCGGGCGGTTTTTCCCAGAACCCTGGTTTCCAGGTCTACTCCGCTGTTGCTGGATGGGGCGGTTTTCCAATCGAGGACCGCAACCAGCGGCTTGCGTTTTTTATTTGGCATACGGGTTATTTATCCCGGGCTAGCTTTAGCATGGCTTCACCAAAGGCCGTCCCGGCCTGCGCGAAAAACCAGGGGCTGCCGTAGTAATGATAGGGACGGTCATTACCAAATTGACGCCATTTATCAACATCCTTGCTCCAGCCACCGGGGCCGGTGTAGATGGCGTGGGCTTCCATGTCCCAGTACTTGTCAGTTCGCACACACAATGTGTTTCCCTTGAATTCAGCCAGCTTGGGAACTGCCGCCTGCGCCTTCTTGATAGTGTCCCGCGGTGAGCCCTCTTTGTCGGGCTTCATCCCGTCGTTACCCATCTGGCCGATCACGAATTTCATGTTCGGGGCCTTGAATTCCCTGCGCACGTCGCGGATGAAATTGGCCATGTTCTTTTCGTAGGTCAACCAGCGGTCCTGGTACTGGTCGTTCCAGCCCTGGAACCAAACGAAGCCCATGATCTCGTATCCCTGATCCTGATAGCCGGGAAACCGTTTGCCCAGTTCGGCCAGACAACCGTGTACCTCCCTGACCATGTTGCGGTAATCCTTGCCAAACTGTTCCTTGTACTGCGCGGTGCTCACAATTTCGCGCGGCTTGAATGTTCTGAGGCGCTTTTTCTTCTTGGCCGTCTTGTTCTCCTCGGTCACCCGTTTATTATAGGCCTCGATTTTTGCCGGCTCCGATTCATTCCAGGCCTTGTTGAGGGCATTCTGGGCGGTTGCCTGCTTGGCGTATTCCTTGTCACTTAGCATGGAAGAGGGGGGGAGGAAGCCACGGGCCAGGGCTCGGCCACCCCAGGAGGCCTTAATCAGCAAGACCTGTTCCTCATAGTGATTTCCCACCACATGACCGAAGTTATATTCCGGGCCAAAACCTTCACGGGGCGTCCCATAGCCGACAGTCAGGTCACCATGCTTGTCGAGGTAATTGATCCAGACATCCTTGCGTGTGCTCCACAGGTAGGTCGGGGTTTTCCTCTTATCGTTGGGGTCAGTGGTTTCGGCTACTTTCTTCGTAAACGCTTCGTAGTCGCCGTCCTTGATGAAGTGTGTGTAACGTTCCCGGTATTTTTCCTGTGAGACCTGCCAGGCCAAGGGCTCAGGAAAACCCTTGCCTTCCATGTTCGACTGCCCGGCAAGGATAAATACCTTTACCGGCTTCTTTTCAGCCGGCTGCGCTGTAAAATTCAATATTAGAGCTAACGATAGAATGAGGAACTTTTTCATGCCTTCTGGGGGGTGTGTGCCTCGAGGCTACCCTACGTTTTCCTCTCGGCAAGTGAAAACGCTTTTTTGCTTTCCTGGTTAAATACAGGTAGAATTTTCTCCGGACGCATGAGTCGCAAGATACTTATTCTGACCGAGGGTCTCTCGAGCCCTAACTCTGCCAAAACCGCGTGTAGTGTTATCCGGTATCGGAGGGAGGAAGTCGTCGGGGTATTGGATACCACAGTGATGCCCCAGTCGTGTCAGGGACTCTTTGAAGTGGGAGGCGATTTGCCGGTGGTCAATTCAGTTGAAGCGGTTCCTGAAGCGAACGTGTTGCTCATTGGGATTGCACCCACAGGTGGCGGATTGCCTGAGTCCATGCGAATGCAGGTGTTGGCAGCCATTGAAAGAGGAATGGATATCGAATCCGGGTTGCACGATTTTTTGGCCGACGATGAGGAGTTTGTGAAGGCGGCCCAAAAAAGTGGTTCAGTTCTTCGCGATCTTCGCAGAAATAATGAGCGTGATGTGGCCCAGCGTCAGAATATTTCCACTGAATGCCTGCGGGTTCACACCGTGGGGCACGATTGTAGTGTGGGGAAGATGATTACTTCCATTGAAATAACCCGCGGACTGGAGGCAGATGGGGTGGATGCAAAGTTCATTGCCACCGGGCAGACGGGTATTCTGGTTGAAGGAGATGGTTGTCCGGTTGATGCGGTGGTGGCTGATTTTATCAGTGGCTCGGTTGAGAAACAGATTTTAGCCCATCAACACCATCAAGTATTGGTGGTTGAGGGGCAGGGTAGTATTACTCATCCCTGTTACTCGGCTGTGACGTTGGGATTGCTTCACGGCTGCCTTCCTGATGTTCTGGTTTACTGTTATGAGCTGGGGCGTACTCAGGTCAAGGGGGTTGACCACATTGAGTTACCCTCAATGGAATCCCAGAAAGATCTCTATCTGGCGATGGCGAATGCTGCGCATAGTTGCCGGTTTGTCGGAGTATCCATCAATAGCCGCAATGCTGATGAAAGAACTTATCGCAAAGAGAAGGAGCGCATTGAGTCAGAATGGGGTTTACCTGCCTGTGATGTTTTCCGGGAAGATGCCGGGCCACTGGTAAAGGCGGTAAAAGCGCAAATAAATAACTGAGATGAAGCTGGCTCTGCACGAGTTTGAGTTGCCCCTGAAGCATCCCTTTACGATTGCCCGAGGTACGATTACAGCCCAGCCCACCTTGATTGTTGAATTGGGACAGGATGGTAAAAGTGGTTTTGGCGAAGCGACTGTAAACACCTTCTACGCTGCGTCATTGATTGACATGAAGAAACGCTTTGCCGATCTACAATCGGTAATATCGGGATATAGGTTGACCGATCCTGTGGAGTTTTGGTCCCTGTGCAACAAGCATTTGAGTGATGCTCCTTTTATGCTCTCGGCACTTGATTGTGCGGCATACGATCTGTGGGGGAAACTCGAGGGAGCTCCGGTTCATCAGTTATGGAGGCTGGATTTAGCCAATGCGGTGTCTTCTTCCTTTACGATTGGAATCGATACCATCGATGTCATGCGTTCCAAATTAAAGGAAGAGCCGGGATGGCCGGTGTACAAAATCAAACTGGGGACCAGAGAGGATGCCCAGATTGTTCAGGCTTTGCGTCAGGACACTGAGGCGTTGTTCCGTGTGGATGCCAATTGTGGATGGAAAGGAGATGAGGCGGTGGCCTTGAGTTGTGAATTGAGTCGGCAGGGAGTTGAGTTTATCGAGCAGCCACTGGACCGGGAGTTGAATCAAGTGCAGGAGCGTCTCTTTCAGGATTCTGCATTACCCTTGATTGCCGATGAAAGTTGTGTGGCTGAAAGTGATGTTTTACCGTGTGTGGGTCGGTTTCATGGAGTAAATATCAAGCTGAGTAAATGTGGTGGACTAACTCCTGCCCGGCGCATGATTACCACTGCTCGTGAAAACGGATTGAAGGTGATGGTGGGATGTATGACCGAAAGTTCTGTTGGGATTTCTGCAGCGGCCCAGTTGGTTCCTTTGATTGATTATGCGGATTTGGATGGTGCGGTTTTGCTTGCTGAGGATACGGCCAGTGGAGTTAAGGTGGATCGTGGATTCCTTACCTTTCCGGATTTTCCCGGCTGCGGCATTCATGACTTTAAGGCTGAGTGTTAGTTTTTCTTGGGAATTCTTGCCTCCAAAATTAACTTCACCAATCGGCCAAAATTAGTGGTTGAAACACTCCCTTCTGCTTCAAAGGTATTGACCCTGTGGACGATCACCAGATCCCATTGGGGAATCACCAGAACCTTGTGGCCCCGATATCCGTGTGCGGCAAATGATCCGTCGGGCAGGGTTACTTCCGGGTAGAAATTACCGTTGGCCCCCACCCACCACATGTAACCATAGCCACCACCCCGATCGGTTTTTGAGTAGGGGCGGGTACTTTCAATTACCCAGCCCTCTGGAATAATCTGCTGATCGTTCCATTTGCCTCCTCTGGCAAAGAGCAGGCCAAATCGGGCCAAATCCCGTGCACTTAAGGTAAAGGGGTAGGCCGGGTGAACGGAGTCCTTTCCAGTGACATATTGGGTGTGTTCTTCCCGGATGAAATCCTGCATTCCTAGCGGGTTAGCCAATCTGCCTTCAAATTCCTCAAAAATGCCGCGACCGGTTTGATTTTCAAAAATGGTGCACAAGGCATTGAAATCCCAGTTGTTATAGTACCAAAAAGAGTCGGGAAGATGGCTGCCGCGATCGGGCCTTCTGGCGGCCATGGATTTGGTTTCATAGAGAGCGGGGTGATAAATGCCTGAACGCGCCTTAAGCAGGTTTCCTATGGTCGCATTTTTTTCGGAGTCAGTTAAGGAAGGCTCATTATCATCAATGCCCAGTTCAGCCAATGTGCTGGAGGTTTTAATTTTACCATCCAGAACATGAAGTCCATAAAGTGCGCTCAGGATGCTTTTGCGCATCGAATGGCACTTGAAGGGGCGTTTGGTTTCCCCCCATTCATCAACCACCTTGCCTCCCTGTACAATCATGACCGCCGATGTTTTAAGGGATTGAGTGTAATCCTTTGCTTTCTTCAAACCGTCAGTGGTCCATCCGGCCTCTTCAGGCTTTACCCACTTCTCCCATTGTTGCCCAGGGAATACACTGGAGTGACTGTGGGATGATCGGCGCAGAACTTCTCCGGTGCGTTGATTAAGAAACTTGCCCTTGGCGATGGCGGCGATGCCGTTAATGAAAACATAATGGATTCCCTCCGGGTACTGGTGAGGATCAGTGAAGGTAGCCTTGTCGATGATCTTTTTTGGATCGAAAATGACGAGGTCGGCATAGTGGCCGGGCTTAATTTGGCCGCGTTGTTTAAGGCCCACGCGCATTGCCGGCAGGGAGGTCATCTTGCGAATGGCTTCCTCAAGTGTGAGTACTCCTTTTTCACGGACGTAATGACCCAGTACCCGGGGAAAAGCCCCGTACCAACGCGGATGGGGATGGCCGCTGCCCGGTTCGGTCAGCCGACCATCTGAGCCGATCATGGTCAAAGGGTGTTTCATGATGCGTTCCACGTCCTTTTCATCAAGTACGTGGTAAATACAGGAGGCACCACCCTTCTGGATGGCTTCCATCACCAGTTCGGCTCCATTTTCTGGAATCGGTTCTAATCCTTTCATGATCGCCCAATCATGCAGTGTTTTGCCTTCCAGTTTGCGATCCCATTTAACCAGGCCAAACTGAACCCGGCGCAGGTCACCGCCTCCCCGATCATTGACGATGTTGAACACGATCTCTTTTTTGATCTTGGCTCTTAGGGTTGGATCCTTGAGGCGCTTGAGGAATCTTGAGGTTCCTCCTTCACGAGCCCAGGCAGGGACCAGGACCGTGATCCCGGTATAAGTCGCAGTGTAGGGATACTGATCCATCATGACATCAATGCCTTGTTTGCGGGCAGCGTTCACCATTGCTAAGGTGTCCCGGCTTTTACCCCACATTGGCTGACCGATAACCTTGTGGTGTGTGAGAACAATCGGGATTTGTGCCTGCCTGCCAATTTTGATGGCCTCCTTCACGGCATCCATCAGGCCCAATCCTTCCTCCCGTAAATGAGAGGTGTAATAGCCACCGCGCTTGGCGGTTTCACTGGAGAGGGCAATGACTTCATCGGTCTTGGCAAAGGAGCCGGGCAGATATTTTAACCCGGTGGAAATACCCCACGCCCCTTCATCCATTGCCTGGGCAACCATCTGTCGCATGCGAGCCAGTTCCTTATCTGTTGGAGCACGATTAGCCAAAGCCATGACGCCGCGCCGGACCGAGTTGTGGCCTACCAATAGACACACATTAAGGCCAATGCCTTGTCGTTCAAGTTGGGTTAGGTAGGGGGCCAGAGGCCACGGCGCGCTGCCATCGGGGCCGCCGATGGCGGTGGTGACACCCTGACTGACCATGCTGCGTGCTTCGGGAAGCTTGGTGATGGGGTTGATGTGCGCATGCATGTCGATGAAACCAGGTGAGATAACCAATCCGCTTATGTCTATTGTTTTGGCCTTCGTGTCCCGGATCGGTTTGCGAGACACCATCATGATTCTTTTCCCCTTCAAGCCAATATCTGCACGGTATCCCGCAGCACCGGTTCCATCAATTACAGTGCCTCCAGCCAGGATAACATCCAGGGACTGCGCCCGAAGTGGATGAACCCACAGGAGCATTAATATTATTAGGCTGATTGAGTAACGGCGTGATTTAAAAGTCATAAAAACCTTGAAGTGATTCAGGACAACGATTAATGCCCTCACTCATGAGGTCAATCTGTTTTACTCTTTTTCTGTGTCTAATATCCCATGGATTAGGTGCTTCATTGTCCCAGCGAATAGACGAGGCGGCTGAAAGCGAGATGGAACGCCAGCAAATCGTAGGATTTGCAGTTGGGATTATTCAAGAAAACCGGATTACTTACTTGAAAGGTTATGGTTGGGAGGACCGTGAAAAACGGGTTCCCGTCACTCGTAAGACAATGTTCCGTTGGGCTTCGATTTCCAAGTCGTTAACGGCTTTGGCTGCCATGCAACTGTGGGAAAAAGGTCAGCTCAAACTGGATGGGGATGTGCGTCAATATGTGCCGGAATTTCCGGACAAAGGCCATAAAATTACTCCGAGACAACTACTGAGTCATCAGGGGGGGATTGTGCATTACACCAATGGGCCAGTTGTCGTGACTTTGCACCCATACAAAAAGCCTAATCCATTCGAAAGCGTTCTTTTGGCACTGGATACCTTTAAGGAATCACCGTTGGTAAATTTACCCGGCCAAAAGTATTCCTATACAACCCACGGTTTTATTCTGTTGAGTGCAGCGGTGGAGAGGGCAGGCAAGGAGAAGTTTGCCCATCAGATTCGCGATCGCATTGTAAAGCCCCTGAGGATGGAAACCTTGCAGCCTGATTATCAGTGGGTTGAAATCCCAAATAGAACCATTGGATATCGTAAACGGCAGGAAAAAATTGTGGTTTCCTCCAATACAGATGTTAGCTGGAAACTTGCTGGAGGCGGCTATATTTCAAACATAGATGATTTAACCAAGTTGGGCGAAGGTTTGTTAAATGGAAAACTGGTGGAGCCTGCAACTCTGAAATTGATGAGGACTCCCAGAAAGACCAGTACTGGGGAGCAAACTTCATATGGACTGGGTTTTCGGCAGTGGAACTATGTTGATGGAAAGTTACAGGGGGATTCAACCAAATCGGGCGAATCTGGTTTGAAAGATAAAATGACCCTACGGTTAATGGGACACAGTGGATCTCAACAAAAAACCAAAACTTTATTGGTTTTAGAGCCCTCAAAGAAATTTGGTATGGCCTTGATGGCAAACTCGGAACAGACCAAAATTTATGAGGCTGCTGAAGCTGTATTGAAGGCAGCGATCTCTGCAAAACCCTAGACGAGGATATCCTTGATGACTTCGCCCTTCACGCCGGTCAAGCGCATGTCGAGGCTGCTAAAGCGGATTGTTAGCTTGATGTATTCCTTGTCACTTAGCATGGAAGAGGGGGGGAGGAAGCCACGGGCCAGGGCTCGGCCACCCCAGGAGGCCTTAATCAGCAAGACCTGTTCCTCATAGTGATTTCCCACCACATGACCGAAGTTATATTCCGGGCCAAAACCTTCACGGGGCGTCCCATAGCCGACAGTCAGGTCACCATGCTTGTCGAGGTAATTGATCCAGACATCCTTGCGTGTGCTCCACAGGTAGGTCGGGGTTTTCCTCTTATCGTTGGGGTCAGTGGTTTCGGCTACTTTCTTCGTAAACGCTTCGTAGTCGCCGTCCTTGATGAAGTGTGTGTAACGTTCCCGGTATTTTTCCTGTGAGACCTGCCAGGCCAAGGGCTCAGGAAAACCCTTGCCTTCCATGTTCGACTGCCCGGCAAGATGAAGACTTTTAGAGGCTTCTTGTCCGCTGCCTGGAGGATGGGGGGGCAAAAAACGATACAAGTACTATTCCAAGGATATATTTCATTTTGAATTATGAGATGATATCTTTAATTACGTTACCGTGGACATTTGTTAGGCGTCGCTGTATTCCATTGTGATAGAATGTTAGGCGCTCGTGATCCATGCCGAGAAGGTGGAGTACGGTGGCGTGGAAGTCATGCCAGTGCACCGGCTTGTCAGCCGCTTTCCAGCCGATTTCATCGGTGCTGCCGTAGGCGGTGCCTCCTTTCGCGCCTCCGCCAGCCATCCAGAGGCTGAACCCGTACATATTGTGGTCGCGGCCCGTGCCTAGCTTGGAGCCGCCTGCTTGAGTAAATGGGGTGCGGCCGAATTCGCTGGTGAAAAGGATCAGCGTATCCTCGAGCATGCCCCTTGCCTTGAGATCCTTGATGAGTGCGGCTACGGGCTGGTCGATTCGGGCGGCTTCACGGTTATGATTGCGGCGCATGTCCTCATGGCCATCCCAGTTGATGCGAGGAGAGCCAAAGGAGCCGCCGGAAATGAGCTGCACAAATCGTACGCCTTTCTCCAGCAAGCGCCTAGTCATTAGGCAGTTGCGCCCGAAGTCTTTCGTTTCATTTTTGTTGAGTCCGTAACTCTCTCGCGTTACAGCAGATTCACGGTCCATGTCTGCCACCTCTGGTATGGTTAGTTGCATGCGGGCAGCCAGCTCGTGACTTTTCATCCGGGCCGCAAGCGCATCCTCAGTCCCAAACCGGTCTTGGTCATTCAGGTTCAACGCATTCAAAAGTCGACGACTGGCGCTCTCGGTATTGGCAGGAATAGGCTGGGCTGGATTCAAGTCCGGAATGATCTGGTCGCCGTTGCCAAATGCCACGCCTTGATGTGCCGAGGGTAGGAAACCATTGGACCAGTTGATGGTGCCACCAGCGGGGTAACCACGGGCATCGGGCAACACGACATAGGTTGGGAGGTTGTCAGTTTCCGCACCAAGACCGTAAGACACCCACGAGCCCATTGTGGGGAAACCATTCAGCTGGAAACCGGTTAACTCCTCGAAGGTTGCCGGCGTGTGGTTGGCCGAGGTGCTAACCATTGAGCGCACCACCGCCAGCTCGTCGGCGCACGTGGCAAGATGAGGGAACAGGTCTGCAACCCAAAGACCACTCTGGCCGTGTTGGCGGAACGGCCAATCGTTTTTTCGGATAAGACCGATCTGGTTGAAAAATGTCGCCGGTCGTTCCTTGTATTGCAACGGCTTGCCGTGAAACTTTTCCAACTCGGGTTTGTAATCAAATGAATCGATGTGACTCAGCCCGCCCATCAGCACTACATGCACTACGCGCTTGGCACGCGCGGGGAAATGGCTGGCCGGCGGACGCGGACCTGCCTGTGCGAGGCTGGTCAAGGCGGCCCCCGTTAAGCCCCAAGTGGACCACTCAAGCATTTCGCGCCGTGAGATATCGCCGGTGATATTCATGCTTTATCGTACGTACAGGAATGCGTTGGTGTTAAACAAGACGCGGCAGTACGCGTCCAAACCGTGGTCCGCGATGAATGCTTCGGCCAAGGCAAGTTCCTTCGGGTCGGCCGGCCGGTTGAGTGCCAGTTCGTGAGCCAAAGTCAATTGAGCCCTAATGTCTTCTCCGGCATCTTCAGATAGCCGCTTGGCAAAAAAAACTGACTGGCTTAACACGAAGCGGTTGTTCATTAACGCTAGTGATTGTAGAGGAGTGGTGGTGGCGGCCCGATCCGGTGCCAAGGCGGAGGAATCCGGACAATCGAATGTATCGAGCAGGTTGCGTCGGGCACCACGCGGGCTGAATCGATAGATCGTGCGCCGGAATTGCTCAGCTTTGTTCTGTTCAATGATATCGTAGAAGTGACTGCCTTTAAACTTGTATTCCCGAACATCGCGATAGCCCGCTCCGCCCAGTTGCGTATTGAGCTGCCCGGAAACAGCTAGCATCGCGTCGCGCAATTCCTCCGCTGCCAGTCTCCTCGGACTCACGCGCCAGATCAGTCGATTGCCAGCGTCAGTCGCCATGCCTTCGGGGTTGGATCGGGAATCCTGCCGGTAGGTTGCCGAGGTAACGATGTATCGGTGTAGCGTTTTCATACTCCACTTTTTCTCTTCGAAAAAATTGGCCAAATGATCAAGCAAATCCGGGTGCGATGGCCTCGTGCCGCTGAAGCCGAAGTCGTTGGGCGTGTTCACTAGTCCCGCACCAAAATGATAATGCCAAATACGATTGGCCATCACGCGTCCGAAAAGTGGATTTGCAGGATCTGTTATCCATTCGGCCAGCTTTTTACGGCGTTGCCCGTCTGATGCTTTATTGCTTAAGCCAAAATCGGATTTGACGGACTTGATGGCGTCAATACCCGCGGGCATCACAGCACCTATTGGTTTTAGGACGCTGCCGCGGTCAAGAATCTGTGTTGCTTCAGGATTGCGAGAAACCACTGAATACACCCGCGCTGCCTGCGGAGCCTTGGCGGTGATGGCCTGAATTTCTGAGCGCACGGTTACAAGTTGCCTAGCGTGCTGTGCCCGCGCCTCGCGTTGCGTCGGTGTCAGGGCCGTAGCGAGTTCACGTTCGCTTATGGTGATGGTGCCGACACCTGCCGAGGCGGCTATTTCTTTTGCCGAGAGGGCGCGAGCGTAAAAGCGCGCCCCTGTGATAAAGCCGTTAAGCATGCGGTTATTGCCTGCACCGGTGCCATGGCGAATGCCAAAGGCGAGGTGCGCGGTGCTGGCGGAAAATTTCTGGAATCCAGTTTTGTATGTCTTGCCGTAGGGCTTGCCATCGCGATATCCGGTGATAGAACCGTCTGCGCGATAAACAATCGCCACGTGTACGGGCTGATTTGCCGCCTTCGTCTCCTCGCTTCCGGTGAAGGACTTGGTGCGCGTGAACCCGTTGCTACCTGCCATCCAGCGTTTTGGCTCGCGTTCTCCAAAGACAATAGAGTCAAAAACAACACCCTGATTATCCTGAAGCGTGATCGCGCCACCACCGCGTTGATTCAGGTTCTTGAGCTTTACCCAAACCTCGAGGGTCTTTTCGGCTATGTCAAAGGGCAGCGGTTTGGTGGTGGCAAATCCGCGGCCATCGAGAATTAGGCCTTCTACATTTTGCTTGGCTGAACCTTTTAATAACACAGGCAGATTACCGATGGTATCAGTCAATCCTGCGGTGAAATTCCACGCTGCATCGGGGCGGGGTGGGGTAGGGCCTTTACGCCCTGATTTTTGAGCGGATTTCAGTAGCTTATTACGAACGGGGTCTTCAATGCTGGTAATTTCCTTCAACCAATGGGATTCCTGCGCTCGGAGTTTTTGGAGAGCGGCAACATCGGCGCCATTGGCCAAGCCTCGAAGATCGCGGTCGCCTGGATTTACGCCGGAGAGCGCGGCGGCCATTGCGTAATAGTCCTTCTGCGAAATTGGATCAAACTTGTGATCGTGGCAGCGCGCGCAGTTGATTGTTAGGCCGAGAAATGTCTGGCCTACCATGCCCACCAAATCTTCCACCTCATCTTGTCGCATTGTTTTGCGCATGGTGTCGTTAGAGGGGCGGGTTGTATTGTGCGGGCCGGTGACCAAGCAGCCAAGGGCGATGATGCCGTCCGCTGAGCCCGGCTCAATCATATCGCCCGCAATCTGCATTTTCACAAATCGGTTATAGGGGATATCGGCATTTAGTGCTCGGATTACCCAGTTTCGATATGGCCAGGAATTATTTCGGGGCTGGTTGTATTCAAAGCCGTGGCTCTCGCCAAAGTGCACCACATCTAGCCAATGCCGGGCCCAACGTTCACCGTAATGAGGTGAGTCGAGTAGCCGATCCACTACCTTTTCGTATGCATTGAGGGCCTTGTCGGTAAGGAAAGCCTGTACCTCCTCCGGTGATGGAGGAAGTC
Organism: Verrucomicrobiota bacterium; assembly: GCA_030747505.1. GTDB lineage: Bacteria > Verrucomicrobiota > Verrucomicrobiia > Limisphaerales > UBA1100 > UBA1100. The sequence goes on from JASLKQ010000011.1 coordinate 31,260, forward strand.
CAGTAAGATCATAGCTTAACCGCCGAATTAAAGTGCGCCTGCTGGCTTCCGGTGCGGGCAGCAGGCCGTTTGCCTCCAGTCTCGAAAGTACAAATGCGTCGATTGGATTACGTACCCACTTCGCGTTTTTGACCGGCGGTAATTCGGGCCGTTTTACCTGTTGAAGTGACCACCAGTCCGCCCCGCCTTTTTTCGCGGCAAAACCCGGTGCAGCGAAGGCAATCGCGAACAGGATGTTAGACCAGAATATCCTCAATGACTTCGCCTTTCACGCCGGTCAGGCGCATGTCGAGGCTGCTAAAGCGAAAGGTCAACCTCTCGTGGTCCATGCCCAGTAGATGCAGCATCGTGGCATGCAAATCGTGAATCTCGAGTTTCTGGTCCACGGCCTTATAGCCGTACTCGTCAGTAGCGCCATAGGTCATGCCCCCTTTGATTCCGCCACCGGCCATCCAGAGGCTGAAGCCGAAGGGGTTATGGTCACGCCCGTTGCTACCCTGGGCAAAGGGGGTGCGGCCAAATTCGCCCATCCAGACGAGCAGCGTAGAATCAAGGAGTCCTCGTCCTTCCAGATCCTGCAGCAGGGCTCCAATACCTTGATCAACTGACTTGGCATTTTTTGTGTGGCCATCCTTTAGTCCTCCATGCTGGTCCCACCTGTCGCCGTTGCCCCCGGGGCAGGTTAGTTCGATAAAGCGCACTCCGCGTTCGACTAGTCGACGGGCGACCAGACAGTTGCGGCCAAAGGTGGCTGTGTTGCCAAATTTTGCATCAAGCCCATAGAGTTTTTTGGTGGCCTCGGTTTCACCTTTGAGATCCACCAACTCAGGCACCGCTGCCTGCATACGGAAGGCCAACTCATGGTTGGTGATGGCTGATTCCACCTGGTCTAATTGTCCCAGGCGTTTTATTACTCCCGCATCCAGCTTACGAACGAGGTCCAGTTTGTTTTGCTGCAGCTGGGCTGTGGTCTCGGTGCGGGCAATGTTGGCAATGGGTTTGGCACCATACTTGAATACGCTGCCCTGATAGGCAGCAGGGAGAAAACCGTTGGAAAAACAACCGAGACCGCCCGGCGGAATTAAGCCGCCATTGAGGACCACAAAGCCGGGTAGGTTTTGGTTGGAAGTACCCAGACCGTAGTTGATCCAGGAACCCATGCTCGGCCGGCCAACCTGGCCGAATCCGGTGTGCAGGAAATAATTACCGGTTGTGTGCTCGGAAAAATCCGAAGTCATCGACCGGATAACGCAAAGCTTGTCGGCGTGTCTTGCTACGTGCGGAAAGAGGTCACTGATGGGAATTCCTGCCTGACCATAGTGCTGAAATTTCCAGGGACTGGCCAGGGTCTTGCCTCGGTTATTGAACTGGGTGGCCTCCATTTTAAGGCCAAAGGGTTTGCCGTTTTCCTTGGCCAGTCGTGGTTTGGGATCAAAGGTGTCCACACTGGAGGGGCCTCCATCCATGTAGAGGAAAATCACGTGCTTGGCCTTTGGTGCAAAGTGGGCCTTTTTCGGTGCTAGGGGATTGAGCGACTTGGCCTGAGCCTCTTCGGCCAGCATTGAGGCCAGAGCCACACCGCCAAAGCCATTGGCACAACGGGTCAACATTTCCCGGCGGGTCAGGGATGGCTTAAGAAAATTACCGCAATGGGCCATGAGTAAATTGTAGACTGGTTGGCTTCAGTTGCCAGCCAGAAAAATAGCGCAGGATTTTCCCTGCGCCATGAGATAAATCAAAACTATTTCTTTGCCGTGGTGGGTTTCCTGTTTTTGTCAACCTGCCCTTTGATGTCGATTTTTTCTGCCTTCACCAGTGTGGCTGTTTTATCACCGAGATTACGAGCAATGAGTCCACTCGGATCGCAGCCCTTGCTGATAGCGGCGATTTTGCCTCCCTTTTCGATGAGGAAGTTACTGGGCATGGTTTTGGTGCCAAAAATTTTCCAGCTATTTTTCTTGGGGTCCAAAGCATACTGCATATTCAGTTTTTTGGTCTTCACATATTTGGCAAATTTTTCATCGGGTTCAGCAAAGATGGCCACGAGATTGATCCCATTTTTTTTGTAGGCTTCATTTAGGGCCTGAAAATAGGGTAACTCGCGATCACAACCCAGACAGCCGCATGTCAGACGTACCAACACAGGGCCCTTGGCGGATAATTGAGCCAGATCAATTTCTTTGCCCTGAGTATCCTTGATTTTGAAGTTAGGCGCAGATTCTCCGACTTTAAGAGATTTCAATGGTTCAGCATGGCTGCTCCAAGTGAAAGTTAGAGTAAGGGCAAAAATGGTAAGAAAATTTTTCATGATATTTTCAATGGCACAGATTCTACATATGTAGACGTAGCTGTCCAACTCCTATTCAAAATGAGGTTTCCCGCTTGCTAGCATCCGGAGAGGTGATTATCTAGTGGGTATGCGTTTTTCACCATACTGCCTTCTGATAGGATTTTTATATATTCCATGTTTGAAGGCAGCTCCCAAGGTAACCGAGCCCCCAGCCAAGGTGCGTAAGGCTTTAAGATTATCCAATTTTTATCAAAAACATGTTGATGTGAGGGGGTTTTCGATCGTTTCCTCGGAGAAAGTCTCCGATTACGCACTTCTTGAAGCGGCTTATTTGATTAACCAAATGCTTGCAGGACGTGAAGATCTTCTGAAAGCCATGGCGAAGAATAAGGTTCGATTCTCCGTGATGGCTCATAACGAATATACGACCCAAATTCCTGAGCACAGTGATTTACAGCCGCGTCTTTACTGGAATCGGCGCGCCCGTGGACTGGGGGCGACGCCGGAACGGCCCGCGGTGAGTTGTGGGGAAGAGAATCTTTTGCTTTATCCAAACGATCCCTATTCGACTGAGAACATTCTCATTCATGAACTTGCCCATGCAGTACATAAGATGGGTTTGTCAGAAACCGACCCCACCTTCGACGAACGACTGGAGGCCACCTACGATCAGGCGGTGGAGGAGGGGCTGTGGAAAGGCAAATATGCCTCTCGTAATCACTACGAATATTTTGCTGAGGGAGTGCAGTCATGGTTTGATACCAATCGTGAAAATGATTTTGAGCATAACCATGTTGATACCCGCGAGGAATTGAAGGCTTATGACCCACGTTTAGCCGAGTTGGTGAAGGAAGTCTTTGGAGAAAGGCCCTGGCGATACAAGCTTCCTGCCGATCGCAGGCCGGTGCCGGCTCATTTAAAAGGATATGATCCAAGGAAAGCTCCTGTCTTTGGTTGGCCGGCCCGTTCGGTATCTTGGTATGAGCGTTTCAAAGCCGGCAGGGAAACCCTGGCTCCGGATCATGCAGTGCAGTTGGAACTGTTATCCCCTGAGTCGGAAAACTGGCGTTCGCCGCGTACCCCGCATGAAACCCAAATTTATATTTCCAATGCCAGTTCCCGGGCGATAGCTCTGGAGTGGATTGATTTTGATGGAAAGCCAAAGACCTACGGCGTCGAATTGCGGCCCACAGACCACACCCAGCAGCACACCTATGCCGGTCACGTCTGGCGGTTAATTGATGATAAGACAAAGAAGCCACTTCATTATTTTATTGTGCCTAAGAAACCCGGAAAATTGATATATAAAGGTCGGTAATGTAACTTTTCTGAGCTTTGAGCGATTTTGGCATTGATGACCAGTTTTTACAATTTTCTGGCCAGCCTGCTCAAGAGTCAAATGTTGATTTACGGTACGAGATAGACAATTAAATGACCGGAACTCGCCGCACCATGACAAAACCACATCTTACTAATGGGCAATATAACAGTCTGGTAGCCGGCATAATGAAATGCTTCCTCAAATTTTTCTGCACCCTGATCGTATTTCGTTCATGGGTAGCGGCATTGCTTTTGCCTGTCGGCTCCTTAATGGCTGTTGATTTCCAGCGGGATGTGCGGCCAGTGCTGGCAGCGCACTGTTTCAAGTGTCATGGGCCGGACAAAAAAACCCGTAAGGCGAAGCTACGGCTGGATATGCGGCCGAGTGATGATGTTTTGGGTGAACTGGTTCAGCTAATTAATCACGCCGATGCTGATGAAGTGATGCCGCCGCCCAAGGCAAAGAAGCCTTTGAGTGACGCACAAAAACAAACCCTGCGCGACTGGGTAAAGGAAGGCGCAATCTACACCGAGCATTGGGCCTTCATTCCGCCAAAGGCTTCCGCTTTACCAAAAGTGAAACAGGCCAACTGGCCTCGCAATGGTCTCGACTACTTTATTCTGGGACAATTGGAGTCTGAAGATAGGGTTCCATCGCCAAAGGCCGATCGATACCGGTTAATTCGCCGGTTGTCACTGGATCTGATAGGGATTCCTCCTTCGCCAGAGGAAGTCAGAAAATTCGTGAACAATCAGCACCCCGATGCCTACGAGCAGTTGGTTGATGCCCTGCTTGCCCGGCCTGAGTATGGAGAACACTGGGCACGGTTATGGCTGGATTTGGCACGTTACGCTGATACCAATGGTTATGAGAAAGATCGCCCGCGGTCCATCTGGCCGTGGCGTGACTGGGTGATTAATGCGATAAATTCTGATATGCCTTTTGATCAGTTTACCATCGAGCAGATTGCCGGTGATATGATCAAAAATGCCACGCAAGCTCAGCACGTGGCCACCGGTTTTCATCGCAACACGATGGTCAATGAGGAGGGAGGGATTGATCCCTTGGAATTCCGGTTTTACGCAATGGTCGATCGGGTGAATACCACATCCACCACGTGGCTGGGCCTGACAATGGGTTGCGCACAGTGTCACACGCATAAGTTTGATCCGGTGCCTCACCAATCCTATTACGAGATGATGGCGTTTTTTAATAATACTGCTGAACCTGAATGGGCTGTGGTGACCCCGGAGCAGGATCAAAAACGTTTGAATCTGGAAAAGCAAATCTCAGAAAAGTTGGCTAATATTTCTGTTAATGAAGAAAAATTCAAAGGGTGGCTACAGGCAGAACAGGAATCTTCAGTTTTATGGCAGTTTCTCAAACCGGTCAGCTTCAAATCCAATCTGGGTTGGATGGAATTACAGCCTGATGGATCCCTCTTTATTCAGGGAGACACCGCCAAGCACGATACCTATGAGTTGGAGCTTGCCGATTTTCCCGCCAGTATTACCGCCTTGAGGATCGAGGTTCTGCCTGATCACCGTCTGCCTAAAGGAGGTCCGGGTCGGGCATATTATGAGGGGCCCAAGGGCGATTTTTTCCTGAGCGAACTAAAGCTATTGGCTGATGGCAAGCCTGTGGCTTTCTCAGGAGGAAGTGAAAACTACGCCAAGCAATGGATAGGAAAAGGGAAGCCTGGGGCAATGGCTGCACTTGATGGAGATTTGCAGACCGGCTGGTCGGTTAGTGGACGCGAAGGCAAGCCTAGTCAGGCGGTGTGGCAGTTTGCCAAACCCCTTGCCGCGAAGACGCTTAAGCTGAGGCTTGATTTTAGCCGACACTATTCAGCCAGTCTGGGGCGGTTTCGGGTTTCAGTCACAACAAGTAGACGCGGGCCAAAGGCCAGGGATTTTCCTGCAGAGATCGAGATGCTTTTTACCAAGGGAAAGTTGAATCAGGATGAGCAGGAATCTTTACGGAATTACTACATTGAAAACTCCAAGGACATGGCTAAGGCCCGTAAACCGATTGAAGCCTTGCGAAAGCAGATTTCCAGAGGAGTGACCACGCTGGTGATGCAGGAAAGGCCTGCGGCACATACACGCATGACCCACCGTCATCACCGGGGTGAATTTCTTTCCCCACGTGAAGCGGTTTCTCCCAGAGTGCTGCCTTTTCTTCCGCCGCTTGAGAAAGGCATGCTTCGCAATCGCCTCGGCTTTGCCCAATGGCTTGTGGATGAGGAAAATCCGCTCACCGCGCGGGTGGTGGTTAACCGGCATTGGGCTTCTTTCTTTGGGCACGGGCTGGTGATTACTCCAGATGACTTTGGCTATACAGGAGCAGCACCCACTAATCCTGAATTACTTGATTGGTTGGCGATCCAGTTTATGAGTGAAGGTTGGTCGCCGAAAAAACTGCACCGTTTGATTGTGACCAGTGCAACCTATCGCCAGGCGCGCAGTGCCCGTTACCGTTTATCCAGTGAACAAATCCGCGATACGGTCCTGAGTGTCAGTGGACTGTTACATAAAAAACTTGGGGGGCCCAGTGTGTTCCCGCCCCAACCCAAGAGTATGGGCGAAGGTATTTATGGAGGGGGAGGTTGGCGCACCAGTAATGGAAAGGATCGTTACCGCCGTAGCCTCTATACCTACAAGAAACGATCCATGCCTTTTGCCATGCATGACACCTTTGATGGGCCCAGTCACGAAACCTGTGTGGCGAAGAGAGAAACCTCCAACACGCCCCTGCAGGCATTGACGCTTCTGAATGATCCTTTCTTTAATGAGGCAGCACAGAAACTCGGTCAATGGGCTGAGGAACAAGAGGAAAAGGAAGCGGTGACGCTAAAGGCTTTGTTTGAAAAATGTATGACCCGTTCGCCGGACAGGAAGGAGCAGGAGGCCTTGATGGGGTTTTATCAGAGACAACTAAATCGTTTTGCGAAAGGCGAATTGGAGGCAGGAAAGATCGCCGGCAAAGGCGAAGGCGAAGTGAATCAAAGGGCGGCTTGGACGGCCTTGGCCCGTGTTATTTTAAATACCGATGAATTTATTACGCGAAACTGAAGCGCAATCAGTCACACGCCGCCATTTCTTTGGTGAGTGTGGTTATGGTGTCGGCAAACTCGCCTTGGCGGGATTGCTCTCTAATGCCTTTAGTAAACCTCAAGGCACACATTTTGCGCCCAAGGCCAAGCGGGTGATTCATTTGATGCAGGCGGGGGCTCCCAGCCATCTGGAGCTCTTTGATAATAAACCCAAGTTAAAGGAGCTGGAAGGCAAGCCTCTGCCGCCTTCAGTGATTGGCAATCAACGTTATGCCTTTATTCAGCGTGATGCCGCGGTGTTGGGGCCACGTTTTCCTTTTGCCAGGCATGGACAGAGCGGGGCGGAATTGTCGGACAAGCTGCCGCACTTGGCCAAGGTGGTCGATGAAGTGGCCATTATTAAGTCGATGTATACCGAGCAGTTTAATCATGCCCCGGGCCAGATCTTTTTTAATACCGGCTTTGCCCAGCCGGGACGACCCAGTCTGGGTTCATGGTTAAGCTACGGGTTGGGATCTGCTTCCGATAACCTGCCTGCCTTTGTGGTGATGTCGACCGGGGGCGGGATTAGTGGCGGGTCCGCTCTGTGGTCATCAGGATTCATGCCGGGCAAATATACGGGCGTACGTTTCCGTAATTCGGGTGATCCGATTTTAAATGTGAGTAGCCCGGCTGGCGTGGACAGGAAACTGCAGCGTGATTCACTTGATCTCATCAGTAAACTCAACCGGCGGCGTCTGGAAGTGGAGAAGGATCCGGAGATAGCCACGCGCATTGAAAGTTATGAAATGGCGTTTCGTTTGCAATCGAGTGCCCCTGAACTGATGGATCTCAAGAGTGAAAAGGCCGCGACCCTTAAATTGTATGGAGCCGATCCGGTGAAACCTTCTTATGGGCGCGCGTGTTTGCTTGCCCGCCGTATGGTGGAGCGTGGGGTGCGCTACGTGAATATTATTCACTCAGGCTGGGATGCTCATTCCGACGTGGCGGGGAATATTACCAAAAATGCTAAAGCTACTGATCAGGGGAGTGCGGCCCTGATTGCTGACTTAAAGGAACGCGGTATGTTGGAGGATACGCTTGTGGTTTGGGGCGGTGAATTTGGAAGAACGCCGATGGTGGAAAGTAATCCCACCTTGAACCGCAAGCTGGGCCGTGATCATCACCCGCAGGCTTTCAGTTTATGGATGGCCGGCGGCGGAGTGAAAGGCGGCATGAGCTTGGGGGCAACTGATGAACTGGGCTTCCATATCGCTGAGCGGCCTGTGCACATTCATGATCTCCAGGCAACCATCCTGCATCTCTTAGGGCTTGACCATGAACGGCTCACCTTCCGCCATGGTGGGCGGGACTACCGTCTCACCGATGTACACGGCAAGGTGGTGAAGGAGATTCTGGCTTAGTTTGTTTTCGGGCTTCGCGCTTTTGCGCGAAGAGCCATTCCCAGAGTTTTTCATCCGCGTAGGCGGGGGGCCATGAGTTGTGGCCCACACCAGCGCATTTAAACACAAGGGAGAATTCAGGATACGTTGAGTAGACTCACTTCCGGGCGACAATTCAGGCGGAGGCCGTGCAGGTTGCCTACTCCCTTACTGATGTGCAGCCACCGCTCACCCAGCTGATGCAGGCCGCGCACATAGCGCTTGTCCTTTACCGGTGCAAGAGGTGCACCCAAGCCCGGGAGAAACACCTGCCCACCGTGTGTATGTCCACAAAGCATTAAATCCCACGGATGGTCACCCATTAAATCCTTGGAGTCGGGGTTGTGAGAGAGCAGCACGGTTGGGTGTGAGTTGTCCAGATCTGCAAAGGCTCGGCCCGGGTTGCATTCATCGTTCCAAAGATCGCCCACGCCAACGAGGTTGATTTCCCTTCCACCAATGGTCTTGGTGGTGTGTTCATTATGCAAAAGGCGGATCTTTGCCTTGGCCAGCAAATCACGAACGGGTTGGGAACTCGTTGTCCCAATCTTCATCTTTGAGTCAGCCCAAATGCCTCCATCATGGTTGCCCAGACAGGCAAAGGTGGGGGCGTAATCTGGTAACATGCTCAGCACCTTGGCGTAGGCATCGTACTGTTTATATTTCCACGTGATAAAGTCCCCGGTAAGACAGATTAAATCCGGCTTCAACTCCAGGCCCAGACTGAAGGCGCGGCGCAGGTAAGCCAGACTGATAACCCTTGAGGCATGAAGATCAGAAAGGTGCAGTATTTTGATTGTTTCACCCGGTTGCTTGAGAGGCACATCCCGCTTGGTTGTCTCCAGCCAGCCTGATTCCCAAAGGCGCATGTAGCTGTAACCGGCACCTAACGCGGCCAATCCACCACCGGGTACACCCCATAAAAATCGCCTGCGAGTGGTACGGTTCTTCCAGTAATGACGCAGACGTTTAATCACGGTGGGGCCCTGAGCCTAGATGTTGGGGCCGGTGCGGTCAACCGTGGGGGCAATGATGTAGCAGGGATACTTTTGGCGCATGGCCGGCTGGGAGAGCACCTTATTGGCCGCACAATTACCCTCCCACTTCTTGCTGCCGCGACCCCCTGAACCGTGCAGGGAGATGAGTAGGGGATACTTGGTTTCGGGCTTGAGTTTGGCGGGCTTGAGGATGGCATAACGCAATTGGGTTCCTTTTGTGTCCTTAAACTCGGTTTGAACAAAACCTTGCGCATTGCCCAGCTGGCCTAGGGAAAATACCAGTAAATGAAGAGGGAATCTCATAACCGTTTTCTATTGGGCGCGTTCAATTTGATAAAGGTAAAAGGAGGAACTTGCCCCACTCATAACGGCACCGTACCCTTCAGGGCATCCATGAGTGACGAATTATTTTCATTGGAAGGAAAAGTGGCACTGGTAACCGGTAGCTCCACAGGTTTGGGCAAGATAATGGCGAAAGCCTTGGGTCGTGCCGGGGCCAAGGTGGCCATGAATTATTTCAATAATGAGGAGCGTGCCGCCACGACGTTTGCCGAGTTTCAGGAAACGGGTGCAGAGGGGGCAATGATCCGGGCCAATGTCACAGACGAAGCAGAGGTAAACCGGTTGGTGGCTGAAGCCACCGAAAAACTTGGACCCATTGATATCGTTGTGCTTAACGCCACACCCGATCAGCCACAGAGACCGATCGAGGAGTACGACTGGGAGTTTTACCAGAGTATGCTCGATTTCTTTATCAAGAGTCCGTACCTCGTTACGCGTGCAGTGTTGCCGCATATGAAGAAACAAAAGTGGGGCCGCATTATTAATATTGGTTCAGAGGTTTTTCATCTGGGCGTAAAACCTTTTACTGCCTACGTGGCGGCCAAGGGCGGCCAGAATGGATTCAATCGCAGTCTCGCCCACGAGTTGGCGCAGTGGAATATTACTGTGAACATGATTGCGCCGGGCTGGATTCCCGTGGAACGACATGAGAATGACCCACAGGAATTGAAGGATGGTTACCTCGCCAGTATTCCCATGGGTCGCTGGGGTGTGCCACAGGATTTGGATGGCACAGTAGTCTACCTTGCCAGTGAGGCGTCGGGCTTTGTTACCGGGCAGAATATCCACGTGAATGGCGGCACCACGGTGCATTAGTTTCAAATGGCCGGCCCCTTTACCATCGTTGGGCTGGGCGAGGCAGTCTTTGATGTCTTCCCGGATAAGGAGGTGCTGGGGGGTACCTCGCTTAATGTTGCGGTGCAGGCGCATCAGTTGCTTTCCCCTATGGGAGGGCACGGCGTGCTCTTAAGCCGAATCGGTAATGATGACTTGGGAGAGCGACTTCAAGAAGAGTTTCGCCTTCGGGATTTACCTCTGGAATTCATACAGGTTGATATCAACAAGCCAACAGGCCAGGTGCTGGTGAGTTTTCATGATGGGGCACCCAGTTATGAGATTGTGGTAGATGCCGCCTGGGATCAGTTGGAGTTTACTGAGCATGAAATTAAGTTGGCCAACGCATGTGATGCAGTGAGTTTCGGCACCATGAGCCAGCGTCACCCGGTGGCGCACAAGTCCACGCAGGCGTTTCTGGCCCAAGCCAAGGATGCGCTGAAGATTTTTGACGTGAACCTGCGCATGGACCTTTTTACTGCAGAAATTCTCGATGAAGGTTGTCGTGTGGCTGATTTGGTAAAGCTTAATGACGAGGAAATCGATACTGTCGCGCAACTACTCGGATTGCCCGAGGGTGATGCGCGTTCCCGCGCCGAGGCGATGCGATCCCAGTATGATTTGGACGCGGTAATTTTCACCCGCGGCCAACGTGGCACCGCTGCCTGCACGACTGATGGCTGGCTGGAAGGTGAGCCCGCCAGTTTCCCTGTCGCCGAAAACGCCGACAGTGTGGGAGCCGGCGATGCCTGCACCGCTGCCCTCCTCACTGCGCGGCTCCTGGGTCGCGATTGGCAGGCCACGCTTAACCTCGCCAATCGTCATGGGGCTTATGTTGCCAGTCAACCGGGGGCAACACCATCTCTGCCCAAGGAGGTATGGGGGTCGTACAGTTTGGATTCCTAGAGATGCGGTCCGCGATTTTTATTTTTCTATTCGCATTTTCCCTAAAGGGAGCTGGTGGACTGATCGACATTGGCGGAGTGAAGCTGCAGCGGGTGCTTCATCACGATCAGGTGACCGGCACCAACGATCATTTTGGCGCTCTATTGTTTGATGGGAATGGCCACCTGGTGAAACATGATGGTAACAAGACGTGGTTGTACTGCGGGGCCAAGGAGGAGAAGTGGGTGAGTTTTGTTCGCGAGTTCAATCTGGATACACTTAAAGTCAAGCCACGCAAAAAGGTCCTTTCAACCTACAGGAATGACCGTTGGGCCTCGGTGCATTTGGCAGTGAAGGTGGCCGAGGATTTTTACGCGCTCTTTTATTCCACGGGCAAACAGGTTCGGGCCGCAGTGGGCAAGGATCCGGAGGGGCCGTTTGTTACCGATCCGGATTTTGGTATTCGGCCCTCTCAAGAATGGGAAAAGAATTGTTCGCTGGAGTCAGATTGCGGCTTTGTGAAGATTTCTGAAAACGCGAATGAACTACGGATCTGGAAACTCTACGACACGCTGGGCAAAGGCAGTACAGGCCAGAACGGATGGGCTGAGGTGCGGCTGGATAAAAAAAGACGTCAGATTCAACTCGTAGGCAAGCATTCAGCCAATCCCATCAAGCTATTGCGTGAAGGATTTGTCGCCGCCCGCACTGGAGGCAATATTGATAGCCGTGTTCGATTCAACGGCCAATATCCTCTCTTTTATTTATCCAAGAAAACCAATCGCAACTACCGTATCGCCGTGGCCTTGAGCAAAGATTCGCTTTTTCAGTTAATCGACTATAATCGAGAGGTTGTTGGGCCTCTTGGGACTGAAGGGGTCATTGAGAAATTTCAATTCTATCAACATGCTGGGCATTTATTTTTGATTTACGAGAACAGTGACCGCCACAACGACTGGCGAACGAGCATTCGTAAATACAGGGTGATTTCAGGTTCTTTGCGTTAGTATCCGGTATAGAGGGTAAAACGGCATATTTGCTTCGGAATATTGAATTGAGGCGGCTGGATTTTGCGTCTATTCTTCACTCGTTTAACACGATGTTTGCATGAAAAATTTAGGTTGGTTCATTTCCTCTTTTCTACTCTCGGCTACTGGATTTTTAGCAGCAGAAGCTTTGCCAGATAAGGTTGATTACAGCCGGGATATCAAACGGATTCTGTCGAATAACTGCTACGCCTGCCATGGGCCCGATGCAAAGAAAGTAAAGGGCGGGTTGCGGCTTGATTCATTTGAGAGTGCAACCAAGGAATTAAAATCCGGAGAGAGAGCGGTCGTGCCAAAGGACTTGTCCGAAAGTGCAATTGTGTATCGCATTACAACCAAAGATGCCGACGAGCAAATGCCGCCGGCGGATTCGAACAAGAAACTTTCCGATCGAGAAATTGCTTTATTAAAGAAATGGGTGGAGCAGGGGGCCGAGTATTCAAAGCACTGGGCTTATGTAGTACCAAAGAAAAAGGCCCCGCCCAAATTGATGCAACAGGGCTTTAATAAAAATGATATCGACCCCTTCATTCTTAATAGATTGAGGGAGAAACAGCTCAAGCCTGCAAAAGAAGCTGATCGACGCACTTTAATACGTCGCCTTACATTCGATCTTACGGGTTTACCTCCGACTTGGCAGGAAGTGAAGGCCTTCGCAGAGGATAAGTCGCCAAACGCGTATGAGAAGTTGGTGGGTCGTTTGCTGGCCAAGCCGCAATACGGCGAGCGTATGGCTGTGTACTGGTTGGACATGGTGCGTTATGCTGACACCATTGGGTATCACTCTGATAATCATGAGACGAAACCCTTGTACCGGGACTATGTCATTGAGGCTTTCAACAAGAACAAACCCTACGATCAATTTACGCGTGAACAATTGGCTGGTGACCTGATGAAGGATCGTACAACCGATCAACTGATTGCCTCAGGCTACAATCGGTTGAACATGAATACCCGGGAAGGCGGTTCGCAGCCCAAGGAGTACACTGCGAAATATTTGGCTGATCGCGTGCGTAACACCTCCACGGTTTGGATGGCCACCACGCTGGGATGCGCCGAATGCCACGATCACAAATTTGATCCCTTTACCTCAAAGGATTTTTATAGCTTTGGGGCGTTCTTTGCCGATCTCCAGGAAACCCCGGTGGGAGGCCAAAAATTTACGCCTGTCCCAAGCATGAGCCAGCAATCCGAAGTAAAGGCCTTGAAGGACAGGCAGCAAGGCATAGAAAAAACATTGAATACACAGACACCGGAATTGGACGCCGCCTTGGCCCAATGGGAAAAGGTTCAGGTCAGCTGGACGGTTCTGCAACCGGCCAAGGTTGAAGCAATAAACGGCACTGAGCTGAAAACTCAGAAAGATTACTCTATTCTCGCATCGGGCAAAACACCTGAAAAAGATACCTACACACTCACCCTCAAGAATGTTCCTGAGGGAGCGCGCGCGTTTCGTATTGAGGTTATGCCCGATAAAACCCTGCCCAAGAAGGGGCCGGGCCGCGCGGGCAATGGCAACTTCGTGATTACTGAGGTCATCCTGAAGGCGGACGGCAATTCCATTCCGCTACAGAATGCAACCGCCTCATTCGAACAAACGCATGCCGGTGACAAGAATCCCTACAAGAAATGGAACGCTCTTAGCGCCATCGACGGCGACGCGAAAGGCGCCGAATTCGGATGGGCTGTTCTGCCGCAGGTGGGCAAGAATAACCGACTCCTATTCGAGGCCAAGGAAGCACTCAAGGGGCAGAAGCAAATCACCTTTGTGCTAAAGCAGGATCATGGCACTAAACACACGCTGGGGCGTTTCCAGATTTCGGCCACCACCCATGAGGGCAAGATTACGGCAAAATCTTCAGTCCCTCCAAAAAATATCGGCGACATCCTTGCCATTGCGCCCGCCAAGCGAAATGCCAACCAGAAGGACGTGCTGGCGGCTCATTACCGCTCCATTGCTCCTGAGCTGGCTCAGGCGCGAAAGGTTTTGGGCGAAGTGAAGGGACAGGTTGATCGAAAACAGAAATCATTTCCAACTACGCTGGTTTCTACGAGCATGGCCAAGCCACGTATGGTGCGCATCCTTCCCCGGGGCAACTGGCTCGATGATTCCGGCCCTGAAGTGAAACCGGCAGTGCCGGGTTACCTGAAATTGGGGAAGCCGGTGGAAGATCGTGCTGCCCGTACTGATCTCGCGGAATGGATTACTTCAAAAAACAACCCTCTCACCGCGCGCGTTATGGTGAATCGACTGTGGGCAATATTTCATGGTCGAGGCCTTGCTACGCCGCTGGATGACTTTGGGGCACAAGGCGTGCCACCTACACACCCCGCATTACTCGATTGGTTGGCTGTGGAATTCATGGAGAGCGGTTGGGATATCAAGCATATGGTCCGACTTATGGTCACCAGCGGCACCTACCGTCAGACCTCAGTTTCCGATACCAAGACAATGAGTGTCGACCCGTACAACCAGTGGCTAACCCGTCAGGGACGATGGAGATTGGAAGCCGAGATGGTGCGCGATAACGCATTGTCTGTTAGCGGACTGCTGGTAAAGACCATCGGCGGAGCCAGTGTAAAGCCCTACCAACCGGTTGGTTACTGGGCGCATCTGAATTTTCCAAAGCGCAGCTGGAAGGCCGACTCAGGCAACAGCCTCTATCGCCGGGGTCTATATACCTATTGGTGCCGTACATTCATGCATCCCAGCTTGGCTGCATTTGATGCTCCAAGTCGCGAGGAATGCACTGTCGAGCGTATCCGTTCAAACACGCCTCAACAGGCGCTCGTTCTCCTGAATGATCCAACCTTTGTCGAGGCGGCGCGCATCTTCGCCGAACGTATTATTCGTGAGGGAGGTAAGGACGCTCAGACACGACTCACCTTTGCCTACCAACAGGCGTTAAATCGCAACCCAACCTCGAAGGAACTGTCTTTGCTCTCCTCACTATTAACCAAGCATCGTGGACAATACAAAGCAGATCAGACTGCGGCAGAAACGCTACTCAAAGTCGGGGCTAAACCTGCTGATATCAAGATTGAAAAAGACGAGCTTGCGGCATGGACGTCCATCGCCCGGGTTGTATTGAACCTCCACGAAACCATTACGCGAAACTAATATGAATAATATCAACCTTTTCCCTACTGATATCAGTCGCCGTGCTTTTCTTGGGCAAGCGGGCTTGGGCACCATAGGGCTTGCTTCACTTATGAACCCAGGAGCCTTGCTGGCTGACCGACCAAAAGTTGATAAATGGCCCGGCGTGCTCACGCAGTTGCACCACAAACCCAAGATCAAGCGGGTGATTCATCTGTGTATGGCAGGCGGTGCTAGCCATCTGGAAACGCTCGACTTCAAACCCAAGCTACGTGAGATGCACGGCAAGCCGATGCCTAAAAGTATTACAGAAGGGCAACCCATCGCACAATTGCAGGGCAAACGTAATGATTTGAAGTGTCTGGGGCCACAGCATGATTTTGAAAAATTCGGAAAATCCGGCCAGCACATATGCAAGCTTTTCCCTCATATAGGTAGTGTAGCTGATGACATTGCAATTATCAGGTCAATGACCACTGATGCGATCAATCATGACCCTGCCCATACGTTAATGAATACTGGGACCACCATCAGTGGAAGGCCTAGCATGGGGTCCTGGATGCTTTATGGTCTGGGTGCGGAGACAGAGAATTTACCCGGCTACTGTGTTTTGATTTCCCGAGGTGGAGGTCAGGATCAGCCTGTTGCGGCCCGCCAGTGGCATGCAGGGTTTTTGCCCAGTCGTTTTCAGGGAGTTCAATTGCGTTCCAAGGGCGACCCCGTGCTTTATGTGAAACGCCCTGATGGTGTCGATGTTGATCGTCAGCGTGATGTCGTCGACGCGGTGCAACAACTAAACCAGTTGCAGAATACAGATTTGCAGGACCCGGAAATCACCACTCGCATTTCGCAGTATGAAATGGCCTTTCGTATGCAGATGAGTGTTCCGGAATTGGTGGACCTTTCTAAGGAGCCCAAGGAGGTGCTGGATCTTTATGGAGCCAAGCCCGGCGACGGCTCTTTTGCCAGCAATTGTCTTCTGGCGCGGCGCCTGGCTGAGCGTGGCGTGAGGTTTATTCAGCTTTATCACCGTGGGTGGGACCATCATGGCAATGTGAAAGGAGCCATGCAGACAACTTCTAAATTGGTTGACCAGGGTTGTGGGGCACTCATTAAGGACCTTAAACGTTCTGGCCTATGGGAGGATACACTCATTCTTTGGGGAGGTGAGTTTGGGCGAACCCCCATGGCACAGGGAAGCGGGCGGGACCATCACATCAAGGGTTTCAGTGTTTGGTTTGCCGGTGGCGGTATCAAGGGTGGAACCAGTTACGGGGCCACCGATGAATTTGGCTATAATGCCGTGAAAGACATTGTACATGTGAATGACCTGCACGCGACCATCCTGCATTTGATGGGGGTTGACCACACCCGGCTCACCTATCGTTTTCAGGGTCGGGATTTTAGGCTTACTGATGTACACGGCAAGGTGTTGAAGGGTATCCTAGCATAATGGATGCGCGATAATGTTTGTACCAGACTTTTAGGTTGGGCGAATGGGTATCTTAAATCTCCAGCCTTGGGTTAAAGGAATATTAGTATGAACGGGAAATACCAATTGCTGTTCTCATTTCTGCTTCCCGTTACGGTGGTGTTGGCTGAGGAAACTCCTCTTGTTCCATTGGATTTCAACCGTGAGATACGCCCCATTCTTTCAGATAAGTGCTTTGCTTGCCATGGTCCCGATAAGAAGCATCGCAAAGGCAAGTTGCGTCTGGATTTGGAGGAGTCGGCTAAGGATCCAAAGAAGAGTGCTGTTGTTCCCGGTCAACCTAAGGAAAGCGAACTGTTTTACCGGATCACCACCGACGATGAAGAGGAACTGATGCCACCTGCCGACTCAGGAAAATCACTGACGGCAAAAGAAAAGGAGCTGCTGAGGCGATGGATCGCCGAGGGAGCCCCCTGGTCTGAGCACTGGGCTTATGTGCCGCCACAGAAGCATAAATTGCCCACCGTAAAAAAGACCAAATGGCCGACCAACTGGATTGATCGCTTTAGCTTGAGTCACATGGAGAAAAGCAGCCAAAAACCTGCTCCGGATGCTGACCCCGTTACACTTGTTCGGCGTTTACATTTTGATCTCACCGGGCTGCCGCCTGAGCCCGGGGTTGTTGATGCCTTTGGGGTAAATCCGACCCTCAAAGCCTACGAGGCTCTGGTGGATCGTCTTCTTGCCTCCAAGCACTACGGAGAGCGAATGGCGTTATACTGGCTCGACTTGGTGCGCTTTGCAGACACAGTTGGTTATCATGGGGATCAGGATCATAGCATATCGCCCTACCGGGACTGGGTTATTGATGCCTTCAATGACGATCTACCCTTCGATCAATTCACCCGTGAGCAGTTGGCCGGGGATTTACTCCCCAAGGCCACCCCCTCCCAGATTATTGCCACTGGTTACAATCGTCTGCTTCAGACCTCCCACGAGGGGGGGGTTCAACCTAGGGAATACATTGCCATGTACGCCGCGGACCGGGTACGAAACCTGTCAGAAGTGTGGATGGGGGCTACCATGGGGTGTGCTCAATGCCATGATCACAAATTTGATCCATTCGAAATAAAGGATTTCTATTCAATGGCCGCCTTCTTTGCCGATATCGACGACACTGCGCATTTCAAGAATGGAAGTAACAGTTTGCCCACCCGTCGTGAACCTGAAATCAGCGTGTTGGATCGGGAACAACGGGAGCAGCTTGCCAAACTGGATAAGACGATCGCAATCAAGGAGGCCCTTCAGAAAAAGACACCGGATCCAACTCTCGTCGCTGTAATCAAAACCCTCCGGACCGAGCGCGCCGCCCTCCAGAAGACCGCGCGCAAGACCATGATTACCCGGGCCACCAAGCCACGGATTACCCGTATTCTGCCAAGAGGAAACTGGCTGGATGAAACCGGCCCCATCGTCGAGCCCGCAGTTCCTGAATTTCACGGCCAAATCAAATCTGGCAAGCGGCTCACCCGCCTGAATTTGGCCAATTGGCTTACTGATACCAAGCAGGGAATCGGCTCGCTCAATGCCCGGGTGCTGGCCAACCGAATATGGTATTTACTTTTCGGTCAGGGGTTGGCTCCTGACCTTACTGACTTTGGCGGACAGGGGACGCCGCCGGATTATCCCAAGCTTTTGGATAATCTATCGATGAGCCTCATAGAAAAGAACTGGAAACTGAAGCCGCTGGTCAGGGAAATTGTTCTTAGCCGCACCTACCGTCAGGTTTCCCTGCCAAAGGATGGCTTCATTAGTTTTCAGAGGGCTCATCGCCTGCCGGCTGAATCGGTTCGTGACAATGCGTTGGCCATCAGCGGCCTGCTCGTTCGAAAGATTGGTGGCCCCAGCGTCAAGCCCTACCAGCCCGCTGGTTACTACCGCCACCTCAATTTTCCCACCCGAAAGTACGCCCACCACACTGATGAACAGCAATGGCGCCGGGGTCTCTATGTTCACTGGCAGCGTCAATTTCTTCATCCCATGCTGAAGGCATTTGATGCCCCGCGTCGCGAGGAATGTACGGCTCAGCGTTCCCGCTCCAATACGCCCTTGGCAGCGCTGGTTCTCCTTAATGATCCAACATTCGTCGAGGCGGCAAAATTCTTTGCCCAGCGAATCCTGAAAGAAGGCGGCTCCACAACCGACTCGCGACTCGACTTTGCCTTTCGCCAGGCGGTTTCCCGCAAGCCCGACGACTTTGAGCGGAAAACACTCAAGCAACTATTTAACACACCAGAACCCAGGGACGAGAAGGAGTGGACAACTGTTGCCCGTGCCATCTTGAACCTCGCCGAAACCAACCTTCGCCACTAGCCAAGAACATGACACCCTTGCACATCAATCGCCGCACCTTTCTTGCCGGCACGGGCTTGAGCCTAGGCAGTGCCGCTTTAAACAATCTCTTGCTGGCTGAAAATGTTGCATCAGGCAAACGCCCGGCATATCTGTTGCCCAAGGCAAAGGCCAAACGGGTCATCTTCCTGTGCATGGCCGGGGGGCCTTCCCACCTGGAGACTTTCGACTACAAGCCAAAACTGGATGAAATGAACGGCAAACCCATGCCCGCATCCTTCACCAAGGGCCAGCCGATTGCCCAATTGCAGGGACAAAAGCTGAAGGTGCAGGGGCACATGACCAAATTCAGGAAGCACGGGCAGGGTGGCCAGTACGTCAGCGACTTTATGCCCTGGACCGCCAAGATGGCCGATGACATCGCCATCATCCGCTCACTGGTAACCGAGCAAATCAATCATGATCCGGCCCATACCTTTATCAATACCGGTACAGCCATTAATGGCAGACCCTCCATGGGAGCCTGGGTGAACTACGGTCTGGGAAGTGAATCGAAAGATTTACCGGGCTTCGTTGTCATGACCAGCATCGGTGGGCGCAATCCACAACCCATCGCCTCGCGACAGTGGGGTGCAGGTTTTCTTCCCAGTCGTTTTCAGGGTGTGGAGTTCAATTCTGCGGGTGACCCGGTCCATTACGTTGGCAACCCGAGGGGAACCACATCTCAAACCCAGGGTAAACTGGTCAACGCCATCACGGCCCTTGACCGCCATCGCAACCGGATTATTCATGACCCGGAGACTACCACCCGTATTGCGGCCTACGAAATGGCCTTTCGCATGCAGAGTTCGGTACCCGAGCTAATGGATGTCTCGAGGGAGCCTCAGCATATCCTCGACATGTACGGAGCCAAGCCCGGTGATGGGTCCTACGCCTCCAATTGCCTGCTCGCCCGCCGGTTGGCCGAGCGCGGCGTGC
>JASLKQ010000120.1 GCA_030747505.1 Verrucomicrobiota bacterium
GCCAGTACCTGGAGCAGCACCCGCACCCGCGCCAGTACCTGGAGCAGCACCCGCACCCGCGCCAGTACCAGCACCAGCTCCTGATCAAGGGGTTCCAACTTCCGGGGCTGCACCCGCACCGATGCCAAGTGCGGGGCCCGGAGACGAAACAACTCCACCTGGTGCGTTGCCTTCCCCGGCTTCTGGACCTGTTCCAGGGGCTCCAGCACCTCAGCCGCTACCTGGTGAAACGCCTGCAGGGGCTGCAGCTCCCGGGGCTATGCCAGCTCCAGCAGAAGCTGATGTGGGGGGAGGAGCACCCGACAAAATCGATATGATCTTGGCGATCGTTGCATTTTTGGTGACCGTGGGCTGCGTGGTGGTCCTGAAAGTTCTCTAGTAAAAATCACTTCCCCTCTTCTGTTTGCGCCCTTAGTCTCCCTGCCTATGGCTTCTGATAATGTAATTATTGTTACCGCTGATAACTTTGAGAGTGAGGTGCTGAAAAGCGATGTACCTGTACTGGTTGATTTCTGGGCCCCTTGGTGTGGTCCCTGTAAAATGCTGGGGCCGGTGATCGACCAACTGGCTGATGAATATGCAGGTAAAGCGAAGATAGCCAAGATTGATATTGAGTCTGATGAGGATACCAAGCAGCTTGCTGTGACGCAGGGAGTTTCCAGTATCCCCGCGTTGATGATCTTCAAGGATGGAGAGAAAGTGGAAGAAACCCTCGGGGCGCAAGCTAAACCTGCCTTGGCGGCAATGATTGACAACGCCTTGGCTTAGCGCGGTGTGGGGAGCAAAATGAACCTCCCCGAACTTCAAAACGATGTTGCCTTAAGGCAGCGTGAATTTCCGGTTTGTGCCGAAAAGGTTTACTTGGCTCATGCTGGAGTATCTCCTGTTCCTTCGTGTGTTACGCGCGCAGTAACAAAATTTGCAGAATCCGCTGCATTGAATGATCAGGAGAAAGGTCTCGGTGAATTGCTTCGTACCACGCGTAGCCGTGCTGCAGAATTACTCGGGACTGATGTTGGTGAGGTGGCACTCATTGGTCCCACAACGGCTGGACTCAGTGCGGTAGCCACTGGGTTGGATTGGCAATCCGGTGATGAGGTTCTGGTGTATAGGGATTGTTTTCCAGTTAACGTTTACCCTTGGCAATCACTCGAGTCACGGGGAGTTAAAATCAATTGGCTGAAAACACCTGCTCTCGGTCAAATTACACCTGAAGGAGTGATTGATCAGCTGACTGACAAAACACGGTTGGTGGCATTGGCGTCGTGTCACTTTGTTTCGGGTTGGCGGATTGACCATGATACTATTGGTCGCGAACTGCGAGAACGCAATATCCTCTTTTGTCTTGATGCCATCCAGACATTGGGTGCGTTTCCAACCAAGGTGGAGCACGTGGACTTTCTGGCGGCTGATGCCCACAAATGGTTGTTGGGGCCATGCGCAGCAGGAGTGTTTTATGTGAGGCGTGAGTTGCAGGATCGCCTCGCGCCATCGGCCTTTGGCTGGAACAATATACGTTGTCCCAACTATGTTGCTCAAGAGGAGATGAAACTGCGAACCGATGCGCGTCGGTACGAGGCGGGAAGTTTCAATATCCTCGGCATCGCCGGCCTAAATGCTGCCCTTGGACTCTTGTTGGAAGTGGGGATCGACGCCATTGCTGATGATCTATCTACCAAGCGCTCTTGGCTGGTGGAGGCGCTGCAGGCAAAGGGCTATGAGGTATTTTACCCAGAAGCAGAATCTGCCGGCGGGATAACCAGTTGCAGACGGGAAGGACAAGATATGAAGGCTCTGGGCGAGAAATTGGCAAAGGAAAACATTATTGCCTCTGTTCGTGGTGACCGTATGGGGCAGCATTACCTGCGTTTCTCCCCTCATTTCTATAATACTCGAGCAGAACTTGAAAGGGTTCTGTCACTACTCTAATTATTCGCAATTGATCAATGCCGCTTGCGTTGACTCGGGTGACTGGGCTTTACTGCCTCGGTTTTCATGGATTCAGACCTCTTAAAGAAAGCAAAGGCGTACGGGTTTTCCGACCGGCAGATTGCGAGTCTGACCGGTAGTACGGAGGATGAGGTGCGCGCAGAGCGTAAGGCGGCGGGGTTGGTGCCGGCGTATCGTCTGGTGGATACCTGCGCGGCGGAGTTTGAGGCGTATACGCCTTATTACTATTCTACCTACGATCGTGGTGATGACGAGATCGATGCGTCCGACCGCAAGAAGGTCATGATCCTCGGCGGTGGGCCGAATCGGATTGGTCAAGGCATTGAGTTTGATTACTGCTGCGTGCACGCGGCGTTTGCCCTGAAAGAGGACGGATTTGAAACACTGATGGTGAATTCAAATCCGGAGACGGTTTCCACCGATTACGATACCAGCGACAAGCTCTTCTTTGAGCCGTTGACCCTTGAAGATGTGCTTCACATTTATGAGCGGGAGAATTGCTGGGGTGTCATCGCGCAGTTTGGGGGGCAGACGCCCCTAAACCTTGCTCTGGGTTTGCAGGCCAATGGGGTAAACATTCTCGGGACCAGTCCACAGAGTATTGAACGCGCAGAAGACCGCGAGCTCTTTAGTGCTATGCTGCATAAGCTGGATATCCCTCAACCTCCCAATGGTTTGGCAATCAATGAGGATGAAGCGGTAACCGAGGCACAAAAACTTGGTTATCCGGTGCTGGTACGGCCTTCCTTTGTGCTCGGAGGGCGTGCGATGCAGATTGTTTATTCGGATAATGAGCTGAGGCATTATATGCAGCATGCGGTGGAGGCTTCGCCGGAGAGGCCGGTGTTGGTAGATAAATTTCTTGAGGATGCTACCGAGGTGGATGTTGATTGTATTGCCGATGCTAAGGGTGATATCATCGTGGTGGGAGGCATGCTTGAACATGTGGAGTTTGCCGGCGTGCACTCTGGAGACGCGGCCATGGTGCTGCCTCCGCATACGCTAAGTCAGGGTGCTATCGATACCATGCGCGAGTATACTCATGCCATGGCCAGGGAATTGGAAGTAACCGGGCTGATGAATGTGCAGTACGCGGTGAAGGATGAAGTGGTATACGTTCTGGAGGTTAATCCGCGTGCCTCGCGTACCGTGCCATTTGTCAGTAAAGCCATCGGGGTGCCATTGGCCAAGCTGGCCGCCAAGGTGATGGCTGGGGCCAAGCTCAGCGAGCTGGGGTTCACAGAGGAAATTTGGCCCAAATACTGGGCGGTTAAGGAATCCGTGTTCCCGTTCAATAAATTTGTCGGTCAGGATATTATTCTAAGCCCTGAAATGCGCTCTACCGGTGAAGTGATGGGGATCGATCCAGACCTTGGCATTGCTTACGCCAAGAGCCAGATGGCTTCCAGTTCCCCTTTACCTTTAGGAGGCAAGGTGTTCATCAGTGTTAGTGATGAACATAAATCCCAAGTGCCGGGGTTGGCGAGGGATTTTGTAGATCTCGGATTTGAGCTTGTCGCAACCTCAGGGACC
Source organism: Verrucomicrobiota bacterium (assembly GCA_030747505.1). GTDB lineage: Bacteria > Verrucomicrobiota > Verrucomicrobiia > Limisphaerales > UBA1100 > UBA1100. The sequence continues at coordinate 3,484 of JASLKQ010000120.1, forward strand.
GCAGCGTGCATAGAACAGGCAGGGATGGAAGTCGAACGCATCAAAAAACTTGCTGAAGGCCGGCCCAATTCGCTTGATCTACTCAAAAACAATGATTTGCAACTGGTGATAAACACCCCATCGGGGGAGGGGTCGCGGAGTGACGAGGTCCAGATTCGTACCGGTGCGGTCTACACCGGTACGCCGATTATGACCACCATCAGCAGTGCAGCGGCGGCGGTGAATGGTATTCGCGCCATTAAAAAGTCCGGATATGTAGTCCAGACTGTGCAGGAGTACCACTAACAGGCTGTGGAAGGCTCAAGGCCTTTTCGAATCCCCGGGCTTTGGTTAAGGTTTCTTCATATTCCAATTCAGGAATAGAATCAGCCACAATTCCCGCTCCAACCTGGAAATATACACGCTCATTACGTACGATGGCGGTGCGGATTGCGATATTGAACTGGCTTTCCCGGTTGAAGCCCAGATAACCGAGGCTTCCGGTGTAGGGACCGCGGGTGGACGGCTCCAGTTCATCAATAATTTCCATGGCGCGGAATTTTGGCGCTCCAGTGATGCTGCCTCCAGGGAAACATTCGCGTAATGCGCTCAAGTGGGAGAGTTTTGATTGTAGTCTTCCTTCTATAGTCGAGACAAGATGCTGCACTTGCGGATATTTTTCCAGCTGCATGAGTTCAGGGACGGTAATGCTGCCAAATTCACACACCCGCCCGAGGTCATTACGTAGAAGATCGGTAATCATTACCAGTTCCGCCCGTTCCTTCGGACTGTTTTGCAGTTCAAAGGCGAGTTGTGAGTCTAGTGTTGGGTCGGTATCACGTGGTCGGGTGCCTTTAATTGGTCGCGTTTGAATGTGTTGTCCGCTCAGACGCAGGAACCGTTCTGGGCTGGAGGAGATGATTTGAAAATCACCAGCATCCTGAAAGGCCGTAAACGGTGCCGGGCTGGCTTTCTGCAGTGATTGATAGAATTCCCAGCCTTCTCTGGGCCAAGTTGCTGTGAGCCGTTGGGACAGGTTTACTTGGTAAATGTCTCCAGCGTAAATGTAATCGAGTGCACGACGAATGGCTGAGAGAAATTTTTTTCGGGTAAAATTCGATCTGGAGTGGGTTTGGAAGGCGGTTTCTTCGTTCGAATGTTTGAGTGGGGTAGGCAGGGCAAGTTGTTCATGCCACCAGTCAGCTTGTTGACGTGCTCGGGATTCAGTGCGTGAACCATCAGGGGATAATCCAGTGGAGACAATCCAGGTCTTGCCAAGATGATGATCAAAAATTGCAAGACTATCGTAAAAGCCTACGCAACAGTCCGGAAGCTCCAGATCATTTACCGCTTTGGCAGTCAACCGGGGTTCTACAAAATTCTTCAGGTCATATCCCCAATAGCCAAAACAGCCACCCAGAGGGAAGGGAAGATCAATATCGTCAATCAGTTCGTAACGGGAAACCAGTTGGTCCAGAATATTCCAAGGGTTTCCGTATTGTACACCAACGTGTTTGCCGGAGCGGGTTTCGCAACGACTGCCCCAAGTGCGTAGAGTGAGAAAGGGGTGGGCGACTACAAATGAATAACGGGATTGATCAGTGAGTTTGCCTCCGCTGCTTAGGAGGATTAAACCGGGTTGCCCACGGAGTTGTTCGGCCAGGGTTTCCGGCCTATGGGTGGTGGGTGCATGTTCTATTATGGGTCTCATCAGCCGAAGGCAGAAGGAGGGGTGGTTTGTTCACCAGACTTTTCATGAAACTGATTTATTATCTGCATGGCCTTGGTCGGGCTGTCGGTGATCGTGATCAGATCCGTGTCACCCGGGCTGATGTATTTTCCTCGTTTAAGGGTACTATTGGCCCATTTTATCAGCCCGTTCCAATAACTGCGTCCGAAGCAGATGAGCGGGAAGCGCGGCACCTTGCGGGTTTGCACCAGGGTTAGTACCTCGAAAAATTCATCCATTGTGCCAAATCCACCAGGCATATAGACGAAGGCGGTGCTATATTTTGCGAGGCAAACTTTGCGGGCAAAGAAATAGTTAAAATCAACTGAAATATTTGAATAGGGATTACCACATTGTTCAAAGGGTAATTTTATGTTCAGACCCACAGAGCGCCCCCCGCCTTCAGTTGCCCCCTTATTGGCTGCCTCCATAATGCCGGGGCCGCCACCGGTTATGACAGCAAAGTTGTTCTCGGCTAGGCGACGTGAAAGATCGACGGTGGCTTTATAGTATCGATCACGGGGCTTGGTTCGGGCAGAGCCAAAGACGGTAACCGCCGGTCCGATGTGAGACATTTCATCAAAGCCTTCCACGAATTCGGACATAATGCGAAAGACCCGCCACGGATCTTCGTGGACGAACCGAGTGGATTTCTTGAAGGGAACCTTTTTTCTCGCCATGAACTCCAGAAGGTAGGTGACCGCAACAGTTGGTCAATGCCGTGTTGCTGACAGCGGAGTGCTAGCTGTTGCGGCGTACCGGTTCAATGGATTTGGGGCGTTCCTTGACAAATAGCCGAATTGGGCAGCCTTCAAACCCAAAGGATCGACGCATTTGGCGTGAGAGATACAGTTCATATTGTTCGGTGCACACATGAGGTGCATTGACAAACAGCGTGAAGGCGGGTGGGGCCCCTTCAACCTGAGCAGAATAATACAGTTTAAACCGTTTTCCGGTTTTATTGGGGGGCTGTTTTTGATCGATGATGTCCTTGAGCGTGCGATTGAGCAGCGGAGTGGGGATGCGTTGGTGCCATTGATCATCCACATAGCGGATGGCTTCCAGAAGGCGGTCGAGTTGGAAGTTCTCGGTGGCACTGGTGAAAATAACCGGTGCGTAATCGAGAAAGAACAACTGTTCCTGCACCCAATGACCGAATTCTCCGAGGGTTGTGAGACGCTTTTCGCGGTCATCACGGTGTCGATCTTTTCTGCGGCGATGTTCGATTTCCTCTTTGCGTGCTTTTTTGACTGCTTCAGTGGTGAGATCCCATTTATTGATTACCACAATGCAGGCCCGATGGTTTCTGGTGATGAGATCAGCAATCTTTTTGTCCTGCTCCACAATACCTGTTTCTGCATCAATCACCAGTATTGCAATATCACAGCGCTCAATGGCTGCGGCGGTGCGAGTGACACTAAAATATTCAAGAGTCTCCTTCACCCGGCTTTTTTTGCGCATCCCTGCTGTATCGATAAGCAGGCAACGTTGTTCACGTCCTTCTGTTTTGATGGTGAAGGGAATATCAACTGCATCGCGGGTGGTGCCAGGAATATCGCTTACGATGACCCGTTCACTTTCAGTCAGGGCATTGATGATGGAGGATTTTCCAACGTTGGGGCGGCCCACAAAAGCAAGTTTGAGTTCGGAATCCTCCAGAGCATCCTCTGGGGAGGATGTGGTTGCCTGTGGGAGATGATTCAGGGCCTGCTGCATCAGTTCGACGGTGCCGCGGTCATGCAGTGCACTGACTGGAAAGATTTGTTCAAAACCCAGCGAAGCAAATTCCACCGCGTTCTCCTCGCTCTTTGGATTATCGGCCTTGTTGATGGCGAGCAGGGTGGGTTTGCCACTTTGGTGCAGATGCTGCGCTACTTCCTCATCCAGAGGAACAATCCCTTCCTGTAGATTGGCAACGAAGATAATCGCATCGGCTGATTCAATGGCCACATTCACCTGATCCACGGTGGCTGAGGCAATGATATCATCAGATTTCTCGCCTGGAATCAGGCCGATCCCCCCCGTATCGACGAGGGTGAAGGGTTTCCCCACCCATTCCACCTCAGCAGCGACCCGGTCGCGGGTCACACCGGCCATATCGTGGACAATGGCAATACGCCGCCCGGCAATCCGGTTAAACAGGGCCGATTTCCCTACATTTGGGCGACCCACAATGGCAATTGTTCCGGGCATGTGAATAAGTAAATTCGTAGATTGGGTGGAAATAAAAACGGACTCCAGCAGGGGCTTTTTAA